>SFGN01000255.1 GCA_004556565.1 Lachnospiraceae bacterium
AAGAAACCGAAAAAAGATAGGCTTAACAACAGCCATCACCTTCATGGACTGGGGTGTTGGGTGGCTGAAATAAGATCACCAGGCCACAAGTGGGAATTGTGTGCCTCTGGTCAGCTCCCAAATCCTGATCATCTTCAAGGGTCCCCTATGGCAGGGCCTCGGTTCTGTGGGGTTGAAAGGGGCTGCTTCTTCCTTTTGGTAAACAAAAACTTAATGAATTTTATTACATTTCTAGGTGTCCAACAATCATCACAACCAATTCGTAGAGCTCGTCCATCCTAAACGCTCAGTGCAACACCCCACCCCCACAAACTGTCTCATTTCTTAAACATAAGTTCTAGAAAGTCTGTGAGTCAGGATCTGTTCTGCAAAGAAGTTCCTTCTGCCCTGTTTTAGAGTCCACATGTCACGGAAAGCTTTTGATGTTGGGGTCTCATTGTCTGATGACTTCCCGTAACACGATGATTTCCCGGTCCATCCTGGTTGCTACCAATGCCCTTCTTTCTTTCCTTTTAATGGCTGAGGAATGTTCCATGGTGTGTATGTAGCACAGCTTCTTGATCCACTCCTCTGTCGATGGACACTTGGGTGGTTTCCATGTCTTGGCTATTGCAAAGAGTGCTGCGATGAACACTGGCGTACCTGTGTCTTTGCGAGGCATGGTTTTCTCTGGATAGAGGCCCAGGAGTGGGATTGCTGGATCCAAGGGTGGTGGTTCTATGTTTCGCTTTCTGAGGCATCAGCATCCTGTTTTCCACAGCGGTTGCACCCATTGACATTCCCACCAACAGTGTCCTAGGGTTCCTTTTCCTCCACACCCTCTCCAACACTCATTGTTTGTAGACCTTTTGAGGATGGCCGTTCTGGCTGGTGTAAGGTGGTACCTCACGGTGGTTTTGATTCACGTTTCTCTAACAGTGAGTGATGTTGAACATCTTTTCAGGTGTTTCGTTTTGTTTTGTTTTGTTTTTGCCCCCATATGTCTGCTTTGGAAAATTGGCTGTTGAGATCTTCTTTCCATTTTTTGAAGGGGTTGCTGTGTTGCTCTGGTATGGAGTGGTGGGCGGTGTTTATAAATTTTGGAGATGAATCCCTTGTGGGTCGATTCTTTTGCAAAGATTTTCTCCCGTTCCGGGGGAAGTCTTTTTGTTTTGTTTGGGGTTTCCGTTGCTGTGCAGAAACTTTTGAGGCTCCTTGAGTCCCATTGGTGTATTGTTGTTTTTATCGTCAGTGCTCTAAGAGGTGGGTCTGAGAAGAGGTTGCTGTCGTTTATGTTGGGGAGTGTTTGGCCTATGTTTTCCTCTAAGCGTTTTATAGTGTCTGGTCGTGTCTCTAGGTCTTTGATGCATTTGGAGCTTGTTTTTGTGTCTGGTGTTAGGGAGTGTTCTCATTTCATTCTTTTCCATGGGGCTGTCCCGTCTTCCCGGCACCCCTTCTTGAACAGGCGGTCTTTTGTCCACTGCATAGTCTGGCCTCCTTTGTCACACAGATGAGTTGGCTGTAGGTGCGAGGGGGGTTTCCTTCTGGGCTTTCCATCCTGTTCCACTGATGTACATGTCTGTCTTTGTGGAAGCAGCGTGCGGTTTTGAGGATTGCTGCTTTGTGGTATAGTATGAGTTCAGGGAGCCTGACTGTTGCAGCTCCATTTCTCTTTTGCAGGATGTCTTTGGCTCTTCTGGGGCTTTTGTGCTACCGAACCAACTTCACAATATTTTGTTCAAGTTCTGTGAAAAATGTCCTTGGTCCGTGGATAGGGATTGCATTGAGTCTGCGGATGGGCTTGGGTAGGATAGCAATTATGATCATGTGGAATCTTCCAATCCAAGAGCATGGCGAGTCTCTCCATCGATATGTGTCATCCTTGATTGCTTGCATCAGCATCTTTGAGTTTTCAGAGCATGGGTCTCTTGTCTCTCTAGTAGGTGTATTCCTCAGTATTTTATTCTTTGGGATGCAACAGTAAACAGGATTCTCCCGTAATTTCTCTCTCCGGTCACTCGTTGTTAGTATATAGAAATGCAGTCTCTTTCTCGGTAGTACTCGTGTATCCTGTGGCCTTACAAAATTCACTGATGAGCTCTACCAATTTCCTGGGTGCGTCTTGAGGATGCTCTAGGTATAGGATCCTCTCGTCTAAAAATAGGGATGGCTTGTCTTCTTCCTTTCCAGTGTGGCTTCCTTCTCTGTCTTTTTCTACTCGGAGGGCCCTGACTAGCTAGGATTTCCAAAACGATGTCCACTAGCCATAGGACCTCTAGCAAAGGAGGGTGCACATGCCGAGGG
>SFGN01000256.1 GCA_004556565.1 Lachnospiraceae bacterium
TATGGCATCCCATTGAAATGTTTACAAGTATACGTACAAACATTTCAACAGATCAGTTGATTCTTCTCCTCTTTCGGCGTATAATACTCATTGAAAAGTAGTACGATTATATCGGGAAGTTTTCAATGGAGGCTGAGGTATGGAAATCAAACGGGATCGATATTTGAAGAAAATCATTTCCTTTATGTGGGATGGGCAGGTCAAGGTGATCACCGGTATCCGCAGATGCGGCAAGTCCTATTTGCTTCGCAATCTCTTCGGGAGATACCTTCTCTGCGAGGGTGTTGCCGAAGATCACATTTTATCCTTTGAGTTGGATCTGACCCGCGATATTCGCTATCGCAATCCTTTGGAGCTTGCTTCTCATGTTCGGGGAATCGTGGAACACAGTTCAGATCCATACTATCTCTTTGTCGATGAGATTCAGATGTCCGACGAAGTTCCGAATCCCTACAATCCCACCGGAAAGAAAATCACCTTCTATGACGCACTCAACGATTTGAATTCCCTGCCCAATCTGGATATCTATGTGACCGGCAGCAACTCCAGGATGCTGTCCTCCGATATTCTGACCGAGTTCCGTGGGCGCAGCGATGAGATTCGTGTGCATCCGCTTTCCTTTTCCGAGTACTATTCAGCCGTTGGCGGCGATAAACAGGACGCTTTTGATGAGTTTGCTTTCTACGGCGGTATGCCGCTGATTCTGTCCCGCCCCACTGACGCAGCAAAGATGGCTTATCTGAAATCGCTTTTCGCAGAGGTTTATCTAAAGGACATCATAGAACGGAAAAAGATCAAACGTGAGGATGTTCTGTCCGCCATTCTTGATTTGCTGTGTTCGTCTGTCGGTTCTCTGACCAATCCAACAAAGGTGGCAGCCGCCATCAATACGATGCAGAAACGAAGCGGTGAAAACGTGGTCGCCCCGAACACAGTGAAAGCCTATATGGATCATCTGGCAGATTCGTTCCTGTTTTCCGAGTGCAAGCGTTGGGATGTCAAGGGCAAAAGCTATTTCGACTATCCCAACAAATACTATTGTGAGGATATTGGATTGAGAAATGCCCGCATCGGCTTCCGCCAGCAGGAAATGACGCATATCATGGAAAATATCATTTACAACGAATTACTGATCCGTGAATGCTCCGTTGACATCGGCATCGTCTACGGCAATGAAAGAAATGCCAAAGGAAAGGCCACTCAGGTTGCACGGGAAATTGACTTCATTGCAACCGCCGGCGGCAAAAAGACCTATATTCAGTCTGCCTATGCTTTGGGAACGGAGGAAAAGGCAATCACCGAAAACAAGCCTTTCGCACTGACCGGCGATTCCTTCCCGAAGATCATTGTGCGCCATGATATTCGTAAACGCTGGTATGATGAGGACGGCATCCTCAATGTCAGCGTCATCGACTTTCTGTTGGACGACACACTTGTTTGACTCAGAAAAACGGACTGCCCGCCGTGCAAGCTTAGCGCTTCGTGGTGGGCAGTTCATTGTCGGAGTATCCAATTTTTCGTGCCCGCGTGTCCAGTTTTTATTGACTAGTGCAAAGTGAAGTGCGCAAAAAAGACATATGCCCGTTACAGGCAGATGTCAACCCAATATCGTTTTACAGGAACACACATATATGTGCTCTTAGCAGTAGTACGAAATGCTGCCAAAGTAAGCCAACCATTTATCGATGACTTCGGAGCTTCTGGCTTCGATGATACGCATGATATTGCGTAATACCACATCCGGAATCTTTGACGTTCTGCTGCAGAGCAGGCACTTTCCGGACTTTGTAATCCATACTTTCGTTGCATTTGGCGAAGGGCTTCCCTCGGAAATATGTACGTGAATGGGTTCCAGAGGATCACCTTCATTCGTCCAGAAGTAAACCCAATAGGAGCCCACCTTAAAGACCTGCGGCATGTTCAAATCCTCCGGATTGGGAAAACTCAATGATCAAATGCGCTGTTGACTCGATGATTTCCTGCAAACGAGCCAGCTCTTTTTCGTCAAATCCGACGACATCTTCCCAACGGTAGGAAGGGAGATAACAGGTTGCATGGTGGAAACAGTCCTTTGCATCCGGCTTTTCGATATATACCTTTACAGTATTGTCATCCCGCATCTCGGAATGAACAATTTCAGTAGAATCATCGAGTGTTAAGAACGGGTACATCATTGGGGAATTCACCTCCGGCGTGAAGCTGTTGATCAGTATGCTCCCTACAACCTTTTTATATGCGTGATTGATGAGCTTAATTCTTTAGGCTCCCACGAGTATTATAC
>SFGN01000058.1 GCA_004556565.1 Lachnospiraceae bacterium
AACCTCTTGAAAAAATACCCTGCTGCCGATATAATAAACCTTGTGCGATTTCGGAGGGATGAAGATGGAAAACGAAAAATACTACATAGCCGTTAATGCCAGCAACAGATATCCGCTTTTGAAAACGCCACAGGACTACACGGAATATTTCAACGAAGCACTCTCATTCGGAGACTTATTCGACGTGCTTCGGTATATTGAAAAGCACGGCCTTGAACGAATCGTTACAGCCGTGATAAAACGCTGACCGCCGACAAGCGGTCTTTTTTCATCCCGATTTCAGCCGAAACAGCAGACTGCTTTTGCCTCCCTTCTTGCGGTATCGCTGCTCGGTTTCGAGAAGTCCTGATTTTTTAAGGTCACGGATTCCGCGGCGGACGGTGGACGCCGAGAGCTTGAGGTCTGAGGCTATGGTCGGGATGGCAGGCCAACACTCGTTGTTCTCATTTGTCCTGTCGGCGAGATAGATATATACCGCAACGGCCCTGTGCGGCAGCTCGGTGCGGTAAAGAAAATCAAGACGGCTCATTGCTTTGCACCTTATTTCTGCTTCCGTTATGTCGGGGGCAGTTTCTTTTCTCGGCGGTGAGGTACGGATAGGCTTGCCGCCTCTGTTTTTATCCTTTGGCGGAGTTCTCTGCGGTTCATTCTTGGGGCTGTCCTGCTGTGCCTGACCGCCGCCGTCCGAGCTGTTCGGTGCAGGCGTTTCCTCTTTCCACTCCGGCGGATATTTTTCGAGGATGCCGTTCTGTATTTCCTTTTTGTCGGCATACTTGACCTCACGGTTGCCTTGGTCGGGTACGGTGTATGGGTGTTCATCGTCGAATTCAATGCCCCATTTGAAGAACAGCTTGAGGTGCACCCGCATCGGATGCACACCGGTTTTCATTACGATAAAGTCGCCCTTGGGCAAGGATTTGAGTTCATCTGGCGTCAGCAATGGACGCTCTATCATTTGGAGCGACTGTGACGGATCGTTTTTACTCCGGCTGACAGATCCGCTCATGACCGTGCGGCTGCCGAGTGCCTTGGATAATGTTTCGGCAGAGCTGCTGTTGGGAGCAAAGCCGCCGAAGATAGTGTCCTGCGTATTGTCCACGATGATCTCCGCGCCTTCCTTGCCGCAGTTCTTTTCGAGCTGGGCAAAGGATTGGATGATGGGAACGATCTGCAAGCGCCTTGAACGGGAGGCGGAGAACATCATTTCCGCACTTTCGATTTTGGGCAGCGTGCCGAACTCATCGCAGAAGAATACACAGCGGTTCTTGAGCTTACCGCCGTTTTCATCGGCAACGGCGAGTATCTCACGGTAGAGCTGTTGGATAATCAGTGAGATCATAAAGAAGGTGTTGGGATTTTCCTCCGGCATAATCACAAAGATAGCCGATTTCCGGTTGCAGAAGGTTTCGGCATCTATCTCGGTATCAAAGCACAGGAGCTGTTCTAATTCCGTATCGAGGAAAGCGTTGAGCCTCGACAGCGCCGTACTCATAACGCTTGCCATACTCTGTTCGGCGGTGTTCAGTGCCGCACCCGCAAACCATTTCGCCTTATGCTCATTCGGCAGTAACTCCATAAGCTGCTGAAACTGATTTTTGCCCTTTTTCTTTGACGGGGCGAGTAGTTCCTGAATGACTTTGAATACCGACACGATATGCCGCTTTTCTGGCGCACAGAATTCCGCTACCAACAGAATGGTTGCCGTCAGCAAGCCCTCGGCGGCGTCATAGAAGTATGCGTTCTGTCCGAAGGAGGCGGCGTCCATGCCGGAGAGGATGATGGTTTTCGAGATGATTTTTGCGTACTTCTCCGCTTTCGCCTTGTAGACGATTTGGTCGGGGTTCTTTGCATACAGGTCGGTGTACTTATGGTCTGCCGATTCATTCTCACTGAACAGGCGGTGTTTGCTGACGAGACCGGAGCGCACGGCAAAGGCTTCCTTGACATATTCATAGTTCGGAGAATAATCTCCCCAAAACACCGAGTCACCGTCAGCGTTCTGTTTCCAGGTACAGAACATAAAGCCGTTCTTTTCGCTGTAGGTTGCCGCCAATACGGTATCTCCGAAGGTGGCAAGCTGTCTGTAATCGGAGACATCGGTAGCTTTCATCTGCGGTGCGTGTTCGTAAAGCCCGACATATTCCCGCACCGTAGAAATCTCATCCTGAATGTCTGCAATTTTACTGCGGTATTCATCCGAGAGGTTTTGGTCGGCGTTGCTTAGAAATTGACCGTTGTATTTTATCCGGCAGAGAGGAACGCCGTCCGAGGACACCTCCAACCATCCGTTGCCGTCCATCTTGGTGTCGTACCGAGCCCTGAGCCGTTTGGCTAATTCTTTCTGTAGCATATCTGATTTCTCCTTTTGGGGGAATAAAAAAGGCAGATAGATTTTTGATTTCTATCTGCCTGTGTATCTGATATTTACTTTTCGGGAGTTCAAGTCTATCCACAAAGGGAAAACGGCTATTTTACATCTGTGTTTTGGTACAGAGAAAAATCGCCGTTTGGGTAGCAAAAAAGCCCGATATATTCGGGCTTTTCGCAGGAGACATCTTTTTTGTCTCCACATTATGGTGCGAGTGTTCATAACGGATTTGATTAAAAGGTATTAAAATACCGGCAGAAGCACACATATTTTTCATTCGCACATATGAATATTTCAAGGTTTCTTCGTAAAATAAAATTACAGAAACGAGGAAACAAGATTATGTCAAAATTTATTGAAGAATTCTATTACGGTAACATTGATCCCCAAGCACGAAGCACTACGCAGAATAAGACTGTTCAAAAGCAAATGGAAGTTTTAATGCTCAACGAGGACTTCTTAACCGAAGCACTCACAGGTGAAAACAAAAAGAAGTTTCTTGATTTTGTTAATGCTTGGAGTATTGTCAACGGAGAATCAAATCTCGACAGTTTTATTATGGGATTTCGATTGGGAGCCAATTTTACATACGATACATTCGTATCTACTGACACGCCGTTTAAAGATTTTTTGAAAGAGTGAAAAATATGTCAAAGAAATATTACATAGCTCTTGATGATTACGAGCGAGGAACGATTATCAATTGCCTTAATGAAAAGCGCAACAAACTTATTGCAGACGGAAAATACACCGATGCAGTTGATGAAGTGCTCTTCAAGATTATTAATGCAAAGCAAAAGAAATTCAAAGTGATCTACAAGGAGGCCTAACTATGGAAAAGCGTATTTACAACGAAAAGAACGGTATCCGTTATAATCTGCAAGGTAACTATTACTTGCCCGATCTAAAACTCCCCGATGAAGAAAACAAGCCTATCGGGCTGTGGGGACAGCGACACGCAAGACATTTGAAACAGAATCATAAAGTTTTGTATATGAATTTGCTGACAAGCGGAAAGTTGAGCAGCTATCTTGCTGACATTGACAAGCAAGCAGAAGATATGTTTTTTCGGCTTGTAAAACAGATGGCGAAGCGTGAGGGTGTTACCGAACAACTCAAGGCGGATAATCAAATGAAGTGGGTGGCTCGGATGAATAATATTCGCAGCAGAGCTACCGAAATCGTAAATAACGAAATCATATACAACTAATTAGCAACAGCGGCAGGGAGAGTGGGTTCTCTCTGCCGCTATTCTTTTGTTTTAATGCACGAAAAGCTAAAGTACCTTCTCAATTTAAAAACAAATTAAACTTTCGTGTAATTATTTGTTGCAATTTTGCATTTCTTGTGGTATGATATAGGAGTATAAATCTACTACTTATTCGAGAGGTGCGCTATGGCTGTAAGTTATAATAAATTATGGAAGCTTCTTATTGATAAAAATATGAAGAAAAAAGAACTTGGCGAAGCTGCGGGAATAAGCAATACGCTAATTGCGAAGCTTGGAAAAAACGAAAATGTTACGGTTGAAGTATTAGTTAAAATATGTGCTGCTCTTGATTGCAAGATAGAAGATATAATGGAATTGATTCCCGACGAAAAACAAGCAATATAAAGAAGAGGTACTTATAATGAAAGCAGTAGAAAAGCCTACATATATTAGCTTGTTTAGTAGTGCGGGTATCGGATGCTATGGCTTTAAGTTAGAGGGATTCGATTGCGTTGCCACTAACGAGCTTATAACGAGAAGATTAGAGGTTCAAAAATTTAATAAAAAATGCAAATATGAAAGTGGATATATTTGTGGTGATATTACCGAAGATGCTACGAAGAATGCTCTTTATGATCAAATTGCACTTTGGAAAAAAAGAGAAGGATTGTCTCGAATTGATGTTGTAATTGCTACTCCTCCTTGTCAGGGTATGTCTGTAGCAAATCATAAAAAGAGTGAAACCGAAATTGTTCGTAACTCTTTGGTCATTGAATCTATTAAAGTTATCAAGCAGATAAATCCTCGTTTCTTTATTTTCGAGAATGTGCCTGCTTTTATGAAAACAATTTGCACTGATATTGACGGTGAGCATAAGTCGATTGCGGCTGCGATTGAGAATAATTTAGGACAGGCATACTCATATACTTCTCGTGTAATTAATTTCAAAAATTACGGTGCTTGTTCCAGTAGACAACGTACTGTTGTTATTGGTGTATCCAAAGACTATGCTGATGAAGTTTCGCCTTTGGAACTATATCCTGATCTTGTTAAAGAGCGTACATTAAGAGAGGTAATTGGCGACTTAAAGCCTCTAAAAGAGTTTGGTGAAATAGACGAAAACGATATCTATCATTCCTTCAGACCTTATCCTGAACATATGCGGGCGTGGATTGCAGATATAAAGGAAGGACAATCGGCATTTGACAATGTTGATGATAATAAAAAGCCTCATCGAGTAGTTGGTGGCAAAATAGTTATCAATCAACGCAAAAACGCAGATAAATATACTCGTCAATATTGGGACAAAGTCGGCCCCTGTATTCATACAAGAAATGACCAAATGGCAAGTCAAAATACAGTACATCCTTGTGATGATAGAGTTTTCAGCATTAGAGAATTAATGCTGATGATGACCGTTCCGTACTCGTTCAAATGGGTAGAAACTGACTTTAATATATTAAATGATTTGCCTACTGAACAAAAAAGAGCCTTTTTGAAGAAAGAAGAAATTAAAATTCGTCAATCTTTAGGAGAAGCGGTTCCTACTGTAATCTTCCAATCTATTGCCAAAAAAATTAAATCTGTATTGAAACATCCGCCTCTTAACACAGCAACTATCAACAAATTGGTTTCTTCTAACAAATTATCCGAGGTTGATAATTTAAGAGATTTCATTATAAATAATCCGATGAATTTGTCTGCTACAACATTAGGCAAGATTGCAGAATTAGCTAATACAAGCCGTACCGATAA
Source organism: Lachnospiraceae bacterium (assembly GCA_004556565.1). Classification (GTDB taxonomy): domain Bacteria; phylum Bacillota; class Clostridia; order Lachnospirales; family Lachnospiraceae; genus Schaedlerella. Next base: position 5,334 of record SFGN01000058.1, read on the forward strand.
CGCTGCTTTTTTCACAAGCAAAACTCTTATTACCGAAATGATGAAAGCATTGCCGGATACAGACAAGGATATCATTCGTATTCTTGAGCCATCGGTTGGCGTTGGCAACTTTCTGCCCCTTATTATCAAAAAATTTGAGGGAAAAAGAATAATCCTTGATGTTGTTGATATTGATGAGCACAGTTTGGAATTTGCCGAATTAATCTTACAACACTACAACATTCCTGACACTTGTACGATCAATTATATCCACGATGACTTTCTGCTTCATAACTTTGAAGAAAAGTATGATTACATAATTGGAAATCCGCCTTTCTTCAAAATGAAATCCACTAATAAACTGCTAAGTGTTTATCGATGCAATGCAATTAACAAAGCAACAACAAATATTTGTTCTTTCTTTTTAGACAAGGCTATCAATCTTGGTAACTATGTGGCCTTGGTTTTCCCGAAGTTCTTGTTAAATACACCTGAGTTCGCACCTACAAGAAGTTATCTTTCGGAAAAGGCCATCGAGTGCATCATTGATTTTGGTGAGAAAGGTTTTCCGGGCGTTCTTGTAGAAACTTTAGCAGTTTTTATCAATAACCTCAGCCGGCCATCAAATACTCGTGTAGCTTCTATTACTCACGGTAAATACCTGTCTCAGTCCCAAAAATATATCTTTGATGAAAAACTTCCTTATTGGATTATTTATCGTAACAGTCGGTTCGATGATGTTTGCAAGAAACTCGACTTCAATGTTTTTAAGGTTTTTAGGGATAGACAAATCACTAATACTCTGCTCTCCGATTCAGGGGATGTTCGTGTATTAAAATCACGCAATATAAGTGATGACGGAAAAGAAATCATTAATTTAAGCGATTATGATTCTTACATCAACTATGATGCATTAAAAGGCTTAGCGGTGTCTGAGTATTTAGATAGAGATGATGTTTATCTAACCCCTAATATGACCTATAAACCTCGTGTGATGAGAAAACCTAAGAACTGCGTTGTAAATGGCTCATTAGCGATTTTAATTCCTAGAAAGGATATTGTTCCCACTGATAAACAAATGGAGTTCTTCTCTACACAGGAATATCGTGAGTTTTATCAGATTGCAAGAAACTATCAAACAAGATCATTAAATGTTGATGCTTGTTCGGTTTTCTTCTATGGTTTGTTAAGAGAGAAAGATAAAAAATCTCCTATAACCGAAAAGTTTATTGAAGAGGACAATAATGTACAACTCACGATTTTTGAATATATGAAATGAGGGTAAGATATGTTGACACAACAGGCGATTATTGATTTTTGCAATCAATATGACTATGACATAAGAAAATCAGGCAACGGTAGATGGATAGACCAAAAATGTGCTGCCGACGTTGTAACTGTCATTGCGGACTGTGTATATAACTATGCGTTAGAAGATGATGACGGCATATTTACAACAGCCGATATATGGCATTATAAATATGCGGTTGAAAATGTAGAAGCGATTTTCAAAAAGCCCGGTGTTGAAAACGAGGCCGCAAAAAGCGAATACGATAAGTTCTTTCAACAACCGATGGAAATGCTTGCGAATGCTCGTGTGCTTACGAAAACAAAGCAAGGAAACAGAAATTTCTATCAGGTGAACAATTTTGAGGTGTTAGAGTATATTGCGTTGCGTGAGCGTAATGCTCTGTTCTTCCTTAAAACTTATATTGAAAAAGTCCTTGTGGATAGCGGAATATATCCCGTTTTTGAGCAGTTTTTCAGACTGCAAACGAAAGAATCCTATGAAACGGTTAAACGCACTTTCTCAACCTTTATAATCAACAATACAAATATCAATGGCGTTGTTGAATGTAATCGTATTTTTATTAAAGTGCTAAATCCATTAGCTTATTTCAAGAATTCCTGTGGTACAGAAAGAGGCAGATTATCCGAGCAAAATATCACATATGATATGCTTATGTATAATCGCAATAATTTTAGAGATGTATATGCAGAGAAACCTAAAGGTGTGACAAGAAAAGAATATGCTGTTGCACACCCTGTCGAAGTGAACGAGGCTTATTATCATTATCAGTCTGCTAAGGCAAAAAGATTCTTGCGTTTGTTCAACGATCAAAATCGTGGTGGGCAAACCGAGCATCTTGAAGCGGCACATATGTCAGACAAAGCTATTCATATGCACCATATTTTCCCTGAAGCTATCTATCCTGAGATCTGCTACTATTTAGAAAACATAATTGCACTTACGCCTACACAACATCTCAATTATGCTCATCCGGACGGAAGAACACAAGAAATTGACGAACAGTATCAGCATTTGCTTTTGCTTTCAAAAGCGGATAGGATATATGAAAACTTAACAGATGTAGCCGTTGAGAAAATATATGAGTTTTCAAACTTCTTATTTGTACTCAATGTTGGCTTTGATAATGATGATGTGTTAGATATTGCCGACATGGATTTCTGTGCGGTTATCAACGCAATTAATGTACATTATGCATCATAAGAGGTGAAGATAATGGTACAGTTAGATTATCAAACAAATAATCCTCGTTGGGGACTAAGTGGAATAAAATTCTCAAGTTGGCAAAGCTATTCTTTTGTCCTTGGATACCTTTCAAACCCTGCCCATAATTATGAACTCAACAATTCTATTTCGGCGGACATCTCTATGCGAATTGAGCGAAATGATAAACAGGGGGCTTGGAACAAAGAAGGACGTATTCATTTCTATGGAGCAATATCGAAATTAGAAAATGTTTTTAAAGATTTATATGACCATAGCAGTAGGGGCGTCGGACTGGTTACAAAAAGAATAGACTCCAATGGTTACATTCTTTCATTGATTAATGATTATAGCTTTAAGCTGTGCCCAAGAAAGGGATACACAACCGCTGATGTATTCCCGCCAAATGATAATTCAGTGGTGAGGTTATTAGAACAATACTTATTATACATGAATTTACCTGATAATGTAATTGATGAGTGCTTGAATTGTTTTGATGACGGTTTTGACTTTTAACTATCTTGTGGTGAATATCTAAAAAATTAAAAGGAGAGACTTATGAAATTATTTGAACGAGGCTCTGAATGGCGAAGATGGGATTTGCACCTACATACTGCAAGTTCTTATGATTATGAGTATAACGCTACAGACAGCGATGAAATATTAGTTCAAAAACTGCAAGATAATAATATTGTCGCTGCAGCAATAACCGACCATTTCGTTATTGATAAGGACAGAATTGCGAGTTTGAAAAGTCTAGCCCCTAATATTGTATTTTTCCCCGGTGTTGAGTTACGCACAGATAAAGGAGATACAAATATTCATGTGATTTTGATTTTTTCGGACGCTATTAATTTGGATGTATTGGTTGAGGATTTCAATGTCTTCAAGCGTTCAGCTAAAAACTACGATGATAATGAAAAAATATACTGGGATTACAATGCAATTGTTGATTTTGCAAAGCAACACGACGCTTTGATCTCCATACATGCAGGAAGAAAAACAAACGGTGTTGATGATAGAATTTCTAATTCGCTGCCCCATAATCAAGCAGTTAAAGAAGAATATGCCACGACAATATCTATGTTTGAGATGGGACAACTGCGAGATTGTGATGAATACAGAAAACACGTTTTTCCTGATATTGGTGTCAAACCAATGGTAATTGGATCGGATAATCACGATGCACGAATTTATAATCCCGTAAATAAACTTTGGATTAAAGCCGATGTGACATTTAATGGATTAAAACAAATAATTTATGAACCAGAAGAACGTGTGTATATCTCCGATACAAAGCCTGAATGCAAACCGTCTTATTATGTAATTGATAAAGTGGTTTTAGATGATGAAGAATTTTCAAATGAGCCTATTTATTTCAACGATAAGTTAACTTGCATCATTGGAGGAAAATCTACTGGTAAATCAATTCTGCTTCATAATATGGCTAAGGCTATTGATGAAAAGCAAGTAGTTGAAAAGGAGTCTATAGTTAAAACTTCCACTAAAGAACTAAATAATACAGCGGTTTACTGGTCCGATGGAGAAAATGATGGAAGTAGGCATATTATTTACATTCCGCAATCATATTTAAATTGTTTAAGCGACAAACGAGAAGTTACAACAGAAATAGATAATATGATTCAGAATGTCATCTTGAATAACGAAAACGCCAAGACGGCATTTGAAAGAATGTCTAATGTTATAAAAGAAAAGCGTTCAGAATTAAATGTTAAAATCCTAAAATTGTTAGATACTCATAGAGAAATTATCGAGTTAGACGAAGAAAAAAACGAACTAGGCGATAGAAGTGGCATAGAAAAGGAAATTACGAATCTTCAAGAACAAAAAGATGCGCTCTCAAAAGATTTAGATGTTTCAGATGAAGATATTAAAAAGTATGAAGTTGCTTTAGCAGAAAGTTCCAATAAGGCAAAACAAATAGCTCAAATAATTGGTGAGATGCATTCGCTTGCTTCAATAACATCTATTGTTATGCCTGTCACTGTTGATTCATATGGCTTTTTAAGTGAAACTTTAGAAAAAATTCATGAAATACAAACGCAAATAATAGAAGAGTCTGATAAAACTTGGAATTCTAAAAGAGAAACTCTTGAAAAAGAATTATTTGACAAACAAACACAATTACAAGCGGAAAAAGACCAATGTGATGCTGTTATCAAAGAATTGAAGCCTAAAATTCAAGATAATAAAGCTATTTCTGAATTTTCCGCCAAGATATTAGCAGAAAAGGACAAACTTACCGCATTTAATGCTTTAGATGAAAGGGTGAAAGCAAAAAAATCCGAAGAACAAGCAATAATCAGTGAAATAGCTTCTATACCTTTTCAAATAAAAGAAAGTCGAAATGAATATGCAAATGCTATAAATAGTGAGGATACTTTTAAAGGGCGTGAAATAGAATTTAAAGTCGAAGTTCCTTTTAAAAAAGAAGAATTTTTGAAAAAAATAGAAACAGACCTCGTTGTTAGAAGCACGAATTTTAAGAATACAATAAAACTTGATTCTTTCGATGAGAATAATTTCAATTTTGAAAAACTAAAAGAAATCATTAATAAATTGCTATCGGGAACACTTGAACCAAAGAACGGGCACAATGTGGAAACTGTGCTGAGAGATATAAATGATGATTGGTATAACATAAAATACAAAGTTGTTATGGAGAACGATAATATTGAAGTAATGTCTCCTGGTAAAAAGGCATTGGTTTTGTTAAAACTTTTGATTGATTTGGCGGAAAGTAAATGTCCCATATTAATTGATCAACCCGAAGATGACCTTGATAATAGATCTGTATTTGATGAACTAATCCCATTTATACGTCGCAAGAAAAAAGAAAGACAGATTATAGTTGTAACGCATAACGCTAATGTTGTTCTTGGTGCAGATGCTGAAGAAATTATAATTGCAAATCAGGCTGGAAGTAAATCCGAGAACAAAGAGAAACGATTTGAATATCGCTCAGGTGCAATTGAAAATGACAATCCCGTTTATGCTATGGATGGAAGTATAGAAAGTGGTATACTCAATTCAAAAGGTATTCAACAGCATATTTGTGATATTCTTGAGGGCGGCGAAATCGCGTTTGAAAAGAGAAAGAATAAATATAGAATTTAGCTGTAAGGAGGTAATTACTAGTGCAGGAAATAAAATGTCCAAAATGTGGAGAGGTGTTTCAGGTTGATGAGTCCGGTTATGCCGCCATTGTTAAACAAGTTCGTGATAAAGAGTTTGAAAAAGAGATATTAGAGCGACAGAATGTTTATCAAACCGAAAAGGATTCGGCAGTCAAAATTGCTGTAACAAAGATTGAGTCCGAAAAAGATAAAGAAATATCGGAGTTGCGTGCAATACTTAAAACAGAGAAAGCGGAAAAGCAATTAGAAATTGACAAAATCGCATCTGCTAAAGATAAACAACTTGCAGAAAAAGAATTAGAGATTTCTAGATTAAAGGGAGAACTCGAACTTAATAAAACAAGCACAGACTTAGCGGTTAAAAATGCGGTACAGGAAAAAGAGACAACAATTCTTGAACTTCAAAGTCAAATTAAGCTGAAGAACAATGAATGGGAATTGAAAGAAAAGTCCCTTTGTGAAAAGCATGCTGATGAGATTAAACGCCGAGAAGATGAAATTGCATATTATAAAGACTTTAAAGCTCGACAGTCTACAAAGATGATTGGTGAAAGCTTGGAACAGCATTGCGAAACAGAATTCAATAAATTAAGAGCAACTGCGTTTCAAAATGCCTATTTTGAAAAAGATAATGATATCAAGACAGGCAGCAAAGGTGACTTTATTTATAGGGAATTTTCTGATGACGGTGTAGAATTCATTTCAATTATGTTTGAGATGAAGAATGAAATGGATACGACTGCAACAAAGCATAAAAATGAAGATTTTTTTAAAGAGTTAGATAAAGATAGAAAAGAGAAGAACTGTGAGTATGCAGTTTTGGTTACAATGCTCGAAGCAGATAATGAGTATTACAATTCGGGAATTGCAGATGTTTCTTACAAGTATCCCAAAATGTATGTGGTAAGACCTCAATTCTTTATTCCTATCATTACCGTTTTAAGAAATGCAGCATTGAATTCTTTACAATATAGACACGAACTTGAGTTGGTTCGTAACCAAAATATTGATATTACTCATTTTGAAGATGATATAAACGACTTCAAGGATAAGTTTTCTAGAAACTTTAGATTGGCCAGCGAAAAATTCCAAAAAGCTATTGATGAGATTGATAAAACTATTGACCATCTTCAAAAAACAAAAGAAGCCCTGCTTTCCTCTGAAAATAATCTAAGATTGGCAAACAATAAAGCCGAAGATCTCACGATAAAGCGATTAACAAAAGGAAATCCAACAATGGCAGAAAAGTTTGCTGAACTAGAAAGTAAGAAATAAATTTACGAACACACAAGGATATTTTATATTAGATCTGCTCGAGTGTATTTTTATAGTTCATAAAAAGTGTCGTGTTATGACAAAAGCACTTGACAAACAAATGTTCTATAGTGTATAATAAAGTAGCCTATTATGAGGTATACAACTGAATATGATGTCTTCGTAGAGGTATAGTCAGGCACCAGTCCGCTATACCGGCGGTATTCTCCTTTCGGGGCGTACCGTGACTCGCCACCGTTATTTTTTTGTACTGTTTAAGGTGGAGTTGAGTCGACGCAAACAGTATGGTCTTTTGAATAATTCAAAGCCGTCACATATGAGCATCTGATTTGAAGCGAGAGCAAAGCTTTCGCCGATTATTAGTGTTGATATGTGACGGCTTTTTATTTTTCTCTCGGCACTTAAATCGAATTTACGATCATGACATATAACCTCGGTTGTACTTTGAAAACTGAATGACCGTCCGAATGGGATATGACTGTGCGACGACCTCACTGTCGGGAGCGAGCATGGCAACGCTGCGGTGAGATTCCGGGGCAGGAATGACACTCGGGTAAAACGGCAAAATGGCTCTTGAGCTGTAAAAGTCGGGATTTTTCCAACAAAAAAGACTTCAACGATGTCCGCATCGTTTGGGGCATTTCTATTAGAAAATCTGTATTTTTTACAGGTCTTGAACTGTGAAAATTCGGTCAAAAATGCCCCTCTTGCAAAAGCAAAGAAAAAATCAAGTCATTTTTTGAAAGGAGCGTGATGTGATGAAAACAGGTTTGAAAAAGTCACAGAAAACCACAGAGATATTCTTTGATGAAGCAAGCCCGTGGATTACGGTGAATACTTATAACACCGATCTCAAAAACAGACTGACCGCCTACTCGGTCAAGCATCCTGATCTATGTAGACTGACCGATGACACAGAGGACGGTGGTCTTTCCTTTGAGGTTGCCAAAGGTCGGTTCTGCTTTCGCCTGACCGAGCCGTACAGCGATGAGCGACGGGCGGCGGCAAGTAAATTTGCCAAGAAGCAGAATAACAGTTTGAAAAATCATAAGTTACCTGCCGAAGGGAGTGATTGAAATGCAAACAACCAAAGGTGAACGGATTGTAGCCGAAGCACTTGGAGATATATCGCAGACTGGTATGCCCGTACTTACTAAAGACCACCCTTTTCTTCGTAAGGTAATAGCCTATATGCAGACAAGAAAAGAATGGCTGGGTACTGCTACCGACCTTTTGAACGCTGTGGGGGATAACTATACTCCACCCAATACCGTCACTAAACTTTTGCGCAAATATGACTATCAATACCTTTACAGGAAAAAAGGAGTTGAAGTATCCTTCCGCCGTACCAACCGCAAAAGGCTCATAGGATTATACAACAGATTTTATTCCCGCAGTGACGGTTCTGTGTACGGTAGCGGTGACGGTTCTCATTAAGAGATAGGAGTAATTCATGATAGAAAACTTAGGCGCAGCGAACAGACGACTTTGATAATGTCGTGCAAAACAGCATCTTCGCCGAAGGAGGCTTGCATTATCTTAGCAAGCAGACTGTTTGTACTCCTCTCGGCACAAAACAGTACTTGTTAGGGAGAAATCCCTAAAACCCTTTGCAAGAAAACTACACCTAAAAATTAAAGAAAGGAGCGTTGGGAACGATGACAAAATATGAAATCCCCATCGAAAGCAAAAAGAAAAAGTCTGCCCGTATCCCCATAGAAAAACTACACGATTTTGAAAGTCATCCGTATAAAGTCACAGATAATGAGGATATGGACAAGCTTGTGGAAAGTATCAAGTCGCAAGGTATTATCTCTCCCTTAATCGTAAGGCTGAAAGATAATGCTACAGATGAATATGAAGTAATATCGGGACACCGAAGATTACACGCAAGTAAAAGGGCGGGACTAACAGAAGTACCCGCCTTAATTTATCCCTATACCAAAACCGAAGCAGCGATTGCCGTTGTGGACAGCAATCTGCACCGTGAACGGATATTGCCGAGCGAAAAAGCCTTTGCTTACAAAATGAAGATGGAGGCTTTGAAGGAGCAAGGCAAACGAACCGATTTAACCTCGTCGCAAGTTGCGACAAAGTCGGATACCGCTACCGAGATCGGCAAAGCGGCAAACGAAAGCCGTGACCAAGTGTTTCGGTATATCCGTTTAACCAATCTTATTCCCGAACTGTTACAGCTTGTTGATGAGGAACGAATCGCACTTACGCCTGCTGTGGAGCTATCCTATCTCAAAGAGCAGGAGCAGTATTATTTGATGAATATCATAGAGAGCGAGGACTGCACTCCGTCACTCTCGCAGGCGGTACGGCTAAAGAAATTATCCCAGGCAGGTCAGCTCAATGCAGATAAGATCTTCGCTGTTATGAGTGAAGAAAAAGCGAATCAAAAGGAACGTATCAGTTTCCCTTTTGAAGATGTCCGCCGTTTCTTTCCTAAAAGTTATACCCAAAAAGATGTATACAATGCAATCCTGAAACTCATAGGCGATGACTATATGCGCCGTGAGAGAGCAAGAAAAAATCGTGATGAAAGGTAAGGTAAAAATTATGAAATTTATATGTGGTCTTGCACAGCAAGAAAAGGAGTATGTAATAAACGGCGTCAAGTATATCGTAGGATCGTCTTTTCGGACGGCAAAGATACAAAGTAATCCGTCTATTACAGACCGATTCAAAAGAATTATTACGAGTGATTTCGTAGATTTGACGGACGAATCACCGCCGAGTAAAATGGCAGTAGAATATGTGTGTTCGACTGCCGGAAAGGAGGACTAAATGCAGTCGAAAAAGAAAAAAGATAATATCGGAATAACCGCTTTGTACTGTCGTCTGTCCCGTGATGATGGTGCAGAGGGGGATTCCAATTCCGTTGCAAATCAAAAGCGTATGCTTACCAAGTATGCAAAAGAAAACGGCTTCGGCAATACCCGATTTTATGTTGACGACGGTTATACAGGCACAAATTTTAACCGCCCCGGTTTTCAGCAAATGTTAGAGGATATTGAAATGGGCTATGTCAGTACAATTATCGTAAAAGATATGTCCCGACTCGGCAGAGATTATCTGCAAGTAGGATATTACACCGATACCTACTTTCCCGACCGAAATATCCGATTTATAGCTGTGAATGACTGTGTGGACAGTAATGACGGCGAAAATGAGCTTGCCCCGTTCAGAAATGTAATGAACGAAATGTATGCAAGAGACATTAGCCGTAAGGTCAGAAGTTCACACAGACTTCGTGGCAACGCCGGAGAGCCGTTATCTCAGCCGCCGTACGGATATGTGAAATCTCCCGAAAACAAGAAAAAGTGGATTGTAGACGCTGAAGCCGCACAGGTGGTACAGGATATATTCCGTATGTGCTTAGAGGGTAAAGGCAACGAAACCATTGCACGAATCCTGCAAGAACACAAGGTACTTATCCCTATGGCGTATTGGCAATCCAAAGGACTTCCGAGAGGCGGTAAGAAAACGCAGCCTAACCCTTACAAATGGGGAAAGACAACGGTTGCGAAAATACTTGCTCAGCAGGAATACTGCGGCGATGTAATCAACTTTAAGACCTACTCAAAGTCATTCAAAAACAAAGCCCGTATGCCCAATCCCGAAGAAAATTGGGCGGTGTTTAAGAATGTTCACGAGCCTATTATTGACCGTGAAACCTTTGAAGCGGTACAAAAGTTAATATCTAAAACCAAGCGTCGAGCTCCCAAAAAGGAAAATGCCGAAAAGAATATGTTTTGCGATTTGCTCTACTGTGCCGATTGCGGAAGCAAGCTGTGGTCGCATGTAAATACCGTAAACAAGAATATACAGTATTTCAGTTGCTCTAACTACAAAACCGACACAAGAGGCACTTGCGAAACAAGGCATTATATCCGAGCCGATGCTATCGAGCAGGTGGTTATGCTTGAACTCAGACGAATGGCGCAATTTCTTCAGGACGATGAAGAAGCCTTTGCCGAGTTGCTTGCGCAGAAGACCAACAAGGACATTCTGAAAGAGCAGAAATATCTTGAAGAAGAACTCTGCAAATCTATTTCCCGAAACAAAAAGGTCTCAGGATTTTATGAAAAGCTATACGAGGATAATGTTTCGGGAAAGGTGTCAGACGAATGGTTTATGCAGTTGTCCCATAAGTATGAGGTTGAGCGTATGGAACTGAAAGCTAAAATTGCAGAACTTCGGAAAAGAATAAGCAATATCGGCACAATGCAGCAGAATAAAGAAAATTTCATAAATGCGATACGCAGATTTATGGAAATGAAAAAGCTGACTGCGCCCTTGCTTCGTGAACTGATAGATAAAATAACGGTTTATGAAACCGAGGGTGTAGGCAAAAATCGCAGTCAGCGAGTTATGATTCATTACAAGTTTGTAGGGTATATTGAGATACCCGAATGCGGAAAGAACTACAGGGCTGATACTCGAAAGGGCGTTGCAGTCGAATATGTAACCAAATCCGCATAAAACAAAAGAGCAGGCACAAAACCTGCTCCATACATATCGAAGAAACTAACAAATACAAAAAATCGAGTGTTCATAACTCAAATCCGTTATGAACACTCGATATGGTCCGAGTGACAGGATTCGAACCTGCGGCATCCTGCTCCCAAACTTATCGGGAATACTTTTTCCGCTCGTTTATAGCGGTTTTCGGCGCTTTTTAATTTGTTTTACTTACTCTTTGACGCTCTTATCTCCACTGTTTCCGGGTGTTCCAGCGCCGTCTGTGGTAATCTATGTGGTCAAAAACGCTTCCCGCCCGTATTGTAACTCTGCGGAGGGTGTTATGCAAGTGGTTTCTGCGGGGTGGCGGCTCAGAAGCTGCGGCGCTATAGACAAAGAATAGCATCACGCATTTGCTCTCTAAAGGTGAAACTCGCTTTCCCTCAATAACTATCGCATTCCCGTAATTTGAGGGTCATTTTAAGGGAAAGTCATCCCTTCCGCCACAGGCTCACTTTTCCAAAAGATCCTCCATCGTGCAGCCGAGGACTTTCGCGAGGCTGAGAACAGTTTCCGCGCTGGCCTTGTTGATGTCCTTGTTGCGCTGCTCATACATTTGAATCGACCGAAGGCTGACATTGCTTCGTCTGGCAAGCTCCGCCTGCGTACAGCCATAGAGCGTACGGATGCGTTTGAGGTTGGTATCAGCGAAGTACTCGCGTACTTTGGCATCGGCAATATCGGCGAACTTGCTGATGTCCGCTTCGTGGAGAGGCGCATACATCCGCTCTAAATCTTCAAACGAGAGGACCTTAAAGATATCGCTGAACTTCCTGCCAGAAAACCACTGGTAGTAGGCGACGGCCCAGCCGATCCAATACTCTCTGGAGCGGTTGAAATTGGCTTTTGGCTTGGCAGTCGGTGCTTTGCCCGTAGTCTCAACCAGGACATCAACAGCCGCTTCGATACCGCTTTTCCCCATAATATAGGCAGCTTCGCCGTTCTCGATTCGGTTGCTGACGGAGCTGACGGAAAACAGTTTCATGAAGCTGCCTCCGGCGATTCCGCAT
>SFGN01000257.1 GCA_004556565.1 Lachnospiraceae bacterium
CAATCCCACAGAATTGACGGCTGAACTTCTGAATACGCTGATTGAAAAAATCCTTGTCCATGAAGCGGTCAAAAGTGAGGACGGAAGCCGGGAACAGGAGGTAGAAATCTTCTACCGCTTTATCGGTAAAATCGAATGACACATCTTGAAATACCCAACAATATCTTTAACTAAGGGAAACGGGACGCGGTCTTCCGGACGTGACGCTGCTGGAGCCGCTGGCGGCGGTTCTGGGTGTGTCGGTCGCAGAGCTGCTGTCCGGCGCGTGCGTCTCAAACCGGAACCGCTCGGCCAATCTCCTGCGCAGCCGGTTTTACGTCTGCCCCGTGTGCGGCAACGTGCTCTGCGCCAGCGGAGAGGGGTGCTTCAGCTGCTGCGGCGTCAGGCTGCCGCCGCTGGAGCCGGAAGCGCCGGACGACGCGCATGCGCTGCGCGCGGAACGTATGGAAGGCGAGCACGATCTCAGCCTGCACCATCCCATGACCCGCGAGCACTTCATCTCCTTCCTCGCGTATGTCACGACCGACCGCGTGCAGGTTCTGAAGCTCTACCCGGAGCAGGAGGCGGAGGGCCGCTTCCTGCGCCGCGGCCCCGGCAAGCTCTATGCGTACTGCAACCGCCACGGTCTGTTTGAGATCAAAGTGTGACCGGGCATTCTCGGTCATGCAGTTTTTCTGCTGAGGTCGAATGAAACTCGGCAGGACGGACGACACTCCCGACAGGAGAGTATAGAAGTGTGCCCTTTTGTCCGGAAATTATTTTACAGCATCCCGGTAAACTGAAATTTGAAAACTATAAAATTATGAATGATTATTGCTCTCCATAGGTTATCAATAAAATTCTCCAAAAGCCTTGAAAATAAAGGATTTATCGCAATATGTTCGCCTTATTCCTTTATATGATTTCACACAAGTTTACTCTTTCCCTGACTGCTTATAAGGGCAAAATCAAGGGCAAGAAAATCTCATAACAAGATATAACAGAGTGTGGCAATCGGAGAACTGTGATGTATGTGCGAATATATTATACTGGAGGATTAATTATATGGACAAGTACATTTTTGATAAAAAGAATGGTTTATGGTATGAGTTGCAGGGAGATTATTATATCCCTTGCCTTACTTTACCAACCGAAAAAGAACACAAACCTATCGGCTTATGGGGGCAGCGGCACAAACGCTACTTACAGGAACATAAACGGGCGGTTTACACCACGCTACTCACAAGCGGAAAATTGAACCGTTATCTTGCTGATATTGACGAACAGGCAGCGGAAATGATGTTTCGATTGGTCGAGCAAATGGCTGGCAAGGAGGGGGTAACCGAACAACTCAAAGCAGAAAACTCGATGTTGTGGGTTGGAAGAATGAACGAGATACAAGCAAGGGCAAGAGAAATCGTCAATATAGAAATTATTTACGCATAAAACAAAGGCGGCAGAGATTTCTTTCTGTCGCCTTTATTTGTAAAATTGTATTGAGTGATGTCGTATTACAAAGTTGATATTCTTTGTTTAAGCGAATAAAATATATATAATCTGCAATAAGGGGTATTATACTTGAATATAATTCGAGAGTGTCCTGTTCTTAAAAATTCAAAAAATATTGCACAGAAGGCTGAAAGCAAACAAAAACAGATTAGAAGAACTGAAAATGAATAAATTTTGAAATTTGTAAAAATCCCCCTGCGTAACATATTGCTTATGACGCTGCGTAACGAAATAAGATAGTGATGAAAGGAGGTGGAGGCTATGTCAAAATATACAACTGGAGAAATTGCAAAGCTCTGCGGTGTATCTGTCAGAACGGTACAGTATTATGATACCCGTAACATTCTAACACCCAGCGAGTTAACAGAGGGCGGAAGGAGACTTTATTCAGAAGAGGATTTAAAACGGATGAAGATTATCTGCTTTCTTCGTGATGCTGGCATTTCAATAAACAGCATAGGAGAGTTGTTGTCTGAACATGACCCTGGTAGTGTTATTTCCGTTTTGCTTGAACAACAAGAAAATATTCTGAAAGAAGAAATACATGAAAGACAAGTAAAACTTGATATGCTCGATGGTATTAAACAAGAACTAAAAACCATAGAAAATTTCTCCATTGAATCTATTGGTGATATAGCTTATGCGATGGAAAACAAAAAGAAAATGGTATCTTTAAATACTGTAGAAAAGAGGAAGGAAATAATAAATGGCTAAAATGAGAATATCACCGGAATTGAAAAAACTGATCGAAAAATACCGCTGCG
>SFGN01000258.1 GCA_004556565.1 Lachnospiraceae bacterium
GTCGGCCCGGTGAAATACACCCCGCTCAAGCAGTGGATTGCCCATGGTGAAAAGGGCAAATACGTCGTTCGCCGCGTTGAAGGCGGACTGAGTGTTGAACAACAGCAAAAACTGGCGCAAACGGCAAAACGTTATCTCGGTAAACCGTATGATTTCAGCTTCTCATGGAGCGACGATCGCCAGTACTGTTCGGAAGTGGTGTGGAAGGTTTACCAGAACGCGCTGGGAATGCGCGTGGGCGAACAGCAGAAGTTGAAAGAGTTTGATCTCAGCAACCCGCTGGTCCAGGCGAAGCTCAAAGAACGCTACGGTAAAAATATTCCGCTTGAGGAAACGGTAGTTTCACCACAAGCCGTTTTCGACGCGCCACAACTCACCACGGTTGCCAAAGAGTGGCCGCTGTTTTCGTGGTAATGGATGATGAAAAAAATAATTCCCGCCGTAGTCTGTTTGTTGCTTTGTAGTTGCACGACCTTTCCGCAAGCTGTCGCTCCGGTAAACGGTGATGCCTCCAATTAGTTGAATTAAGGATATAATACTCGCTTTTAAGGTTGTTTCATGGTCACAGTTAACCTTCATTGCCCCCGTTGCCAGTCCGTTCAGGTTTACCGTCACGGGCAGAACCCAAAAAGACATGATCGATTCCGCGGCCGTGACTGTCACCGGGTATTTCAGCTCAGTTACTGTTACGAGCCCCGTAAACCGGGAGTTAAAGACCAAATCGCTGAAATGACTTTCAACGGTGCCGGGGTTCGCGATACTGCCCGTACGCTGAAAATCGGCATTAATACAGTCATCCGAACTTTAAAAAACTCTCGCCACGAAGAATAACGTCATCCCCGGTCGCTCATGCTGATGTGGCACTCATCTGCAAACTTAGTCAGCAATGGAGCTTTGTCGGCAGTAAAGCGCGACAGCACTGGCTCTGGTACGTGTACAACACGAAAACTGGTGGTGTTCTGGCCTACACTTTTGGCCCCCGGACTGACGAAACCTGTCGTGAATTGCGGGCGCTGCTTACCCTTTTACCATCGGCATGTTGACCACTGACGAATGGGGTAGTTACGCTAGAGAGTTACCGAAGGAGAAGCATCTGACTGGTAAGATTTTTACTCAGCACATTGAGCGTAACAATCTGACCCTGAGAACCCGAATCAAACGTCTGGCCCGCAGAACCATCTGTTTCTCGCGTTCTGTAGAACTTCATGAAAAAGTCATCGGTGCTTTTATCGAAAATATATGTTCTACTAATTGGAGTCATCACCCTTCTGATAAGCTTTCCTTGGATGATTACCAGACTGAATACACAGCCAAAGATTTTTACCTCATTCTGCTCTTTTTTCTCAAATGACATATATTATATTTTACATCATATTCATAGGCATATGACATTCCCCCGCCCCCCATTATGTCATTGTGGGTTGATGTTGGGCTTTCATAAAAAAAAACATCTTTTTTTGAACTAGCATTAATTATATTTACTTTATATATTAAAATATTTTCTCCATCTGGAAATATTTTAGCCACACAATATAAAGCAGCTGAATCCGAATTACTTAAAAATATATTATCATCACCCATAACTCCAGCCATTAAATGACTGGAGACTAAAGCAAGGAAATAACAACATTGTATTGCCTTCATTTTAATTACTCCCTTGCCTGATAATTGTAACTCCATTCCCTTTAGCTTTGGGATTATATTTTAGATAGGTGTTATTTGGTGTTCCCAAGTAACTACTGTATTCTTTTTTTCCCATTCCATTCATATAAGAATTCGTTAAATCTTTGCTTGAAAAATTTAGACTATCATAAACATCATTTTCTTTTGTTACTTTATTTCCTTTATCGTCAGAGTAAAAACCGTGAGTGTGATAATCGCCTACTCTCTCTGAACCTTCAGGGCATTTTATATTTCGCAAGTCTACACTATCATTATCATTTGAACTTATCGGATTCATGGGTAAATATTCACCTTGCTTCTTACATATTAGTCCACCATATTCTTTATTCTCGTTAATTGATTCTCCATTACACATTGCCAATGCAAATATTCCAATATCATCTATATTTTTTGATTTAAATTCATATAATCCTAATGGATCCATGCTATTCACCGGGCTCAGCGGATATGTATACAGGTTCCATCCCCCCTTCAGCCCAATCGGATCCTGAGTGATATACCGCCCCTGCAGCGGGTCATAATAGCGGTGGCGGTTGTAATACAGGCCGGACTCCTCA
>SFGN01000259.1 GCA_004556565.1 Lachnospiraceae bacterium
TGTCAAAAGCACAAGGTAATAATACTGATACTAATTATATTGATTTTAGTGATACTGATCCTTTCTTTCCTTCCGGTTTTTGTGGAAAGGAAGTCGATGAGACTGACGAATTTACCCGATATTATCAGTATTTTTATGAACAGCTTTCTATGGACTATCTGAAACAGGATTATCCGTATGACCATGAGATACTCGATCTAATTCTGCATTTGATTATTGAAGTCATGTGCAGTAATCGGAAGCAAATACGAATTGCCAGTGATGATAAGCCCATTGAAATTGTCAAAAGCAGTTTTATGAAGCTGGATTCTGAACACATCAGATTTGTATTGAGTTCTTTCAAAGAGAACACAACCGATGTTCGCAATATCAAGCAGTATCTACTTGCTTCGATATACAACGCCCCCTACACCATAAGCGCCCACTATGACGCAAAGGTCAGGCATGATATGGCTTCGGGGAAACTTGGAGGGAGGTGGTAAACATGAAGCGCACACATAAAAGAATGCGAGGTGATGAATATTGGCGAAAAAAGCGACAGTTATCGCCGTAGTCAACCAGAAAGGCGGCACGGGCAAGACCACAACCACGGAAAATTTGGGTGTGGGACTGGCAATGGAGGGCAAAAAGGTTTTGTTGGTAGACACAGATCCACAGGCTTCTTTAACAGTCAGTCTGGGAAATCCGTTCCCGGATACCTTGTCTCCCACCCTTTCCGACATGATGGGAAAGATTATGATGGAAAAGCCGATTGCCCCCGGCGAAGGCATGCTTGATAAAGCCAAGGCTTACGGATATAAGAACGCAGGATTTATTCTCGACCGCGGTTATTTCAGCCGTGAAAATATCAAATATATGGATAAATGTGGTTATGATTTTGTAATCATGATAAAAGGCATGAAAGCCCTTGTTAACGATGCTGTCAAAGAAGTTAAGGGTACATTTGAAGATAGCAGGCAGTATACAATAAGACGCTTTGGTGTAAATGGAACTACTGTGGAAAGAACTGTCTTTCCATCGGATGAAAGAAACAGATATCTGCACATTTATTACAGCTATAGCAAGGCAGCTGCTGAAAGGGAACAACTGGAACAAAAAATAGACAAGCTCGCTGCTTATTTTAAGAAACTGGAGGGGCAACCTGTAGTACTTGATAAATCATATGAAAAGTATTTCAGCCTGGAATACTACCACGAGGGTCAGGAAGACCAGTGCTTTGTGTGTGCTATAGAAAAGAGCTCTGTTATTGAAGAAGAACTGAAAATGTGTGGTTATTTCTGTATTATTACTTCGGAAAATATGAAGGCGAAAGAGGCTCTTGAACTGTATAAGAGCAGGGATGTTTCTGAAAAGTTATTCAAAGCGGATAAGACATTTTTAGGCAACAGAAGTATGAGGGTGTATACCGGTGATGCGCTGGATGGGAAAATGTTGATTGCATTTGTTGCCCTGATTATCAGAAATCGCATGTATACAAAGCTCAAGGATGAAGAAGAAAAACTGCTCAGTTCTCCAAACTTTATGAATGTACCTGCAGCAATCAGGGAACTTGAGAAAATAGAGATGATACGGCAGGCGGATGGCGTTTATCGCCTGGATCATGCTGTAACAGCAAACCAGAAAATAATACTCAAAGCATTTGGTATTGATGCGAATTATATCAAAAGAAAAGCGGAACAAATCAGCAATGAACTGAATCCAAAAGTTCTTAAGGTTAAGATTAACGGGAGGAAATCATAGTGGCAAGAAAATATAAATCCAGAGTAACTACAGAAAAGCTTGATGCAAAAATCGAACAGCAGAAAGAGACATTGGAAAAGGCCAAAGCCAGATATGAAGCAGAAAAGGATGCTCTTGCAGAGCTTGTAAAAATGCGTAATGAACTGCGTAAGGAAGAATTAATGGATGCGGTTATAAATAGCAGCAGATCCTATGAAGAGATTCTTGCATTTGTGAAAGGGGAAGGTCTGACAGAATGAAAAAGGAATCAAAGAAACGAATCGACCTATATGATATCGGTGATGGTCTGACGCTTATGAATTTAATTGAAAAAAATGACAGCGGTAAGATGCACCATATAACTACTTACATAGGGATTGAAGGTAACGGTTTTGTATGCGTTGGCAATGCAAATGATTTGGATGCACCAGGTGCAATATTTAGCTATCAATCATATGTTAGGGAACAGGAAGCAATGTTGCCATTTCTTATTGATATCTTTGAAACGAATACTGGCGTAA
>SFGN01000059.1 GCA_004556565.1 Lachnospiraceae bacterium
TTTATTCACTTGATAGGTGAAAAGCAATATTCAGTTAAAAAACAGTAACTATGCGGTTTTTAGCCTTCTTCTTGGCTGTGTCGTGAATAATCTAGGCTTGTCTTATGCTGGACATTTTTGTAAAAATATTATATGATGATAGCTGTAATTTACCGCATTAAAACACTGAATGAAAAATCTGTTGATAATTTCAGATGAGTGATTTACAAAAAGAGAGGATTAAATATGCTGAACAAGAATCCATATGATGTGCTTGGTGTTTCACCGGATGCATCGGATGATGAAGTTAAAAAAGCTTACAGGGATATGTCAAGGAAATACCATCCGGACGCAAATGTGAACAATCCCCTGGCAGACCTGGCGGAGGAAAAATTCAAGGAGGTCCAGGAAGCGTATGACATGATTATGAAAGAGCGTGAACAGGGCGGCGGACCGAATGGCGGCTATCAGTATGGTTACGGTTATGGAAACAGTAACGCAGGCGGGTACGGGCAGAGTAGTTCGGGACGCGGTTACGGCGGCTATCAGAGCGGCGGCGGACCGAACGGTGGTTATCAAAGCGGCGGTTATCAGTCTTCCGATTCTTCTCAGGATGTTAAAGTACAGGCTGCATTTAATTATATCAATTCAGGATATTACCGGGAAGCGTTAAATGTACTGAACGGAATGCCGAACCGAAATGCACAGTGGTATTATTTGAGTGCAATGGCAAATGCGGGGATCGGGAACAATATTCTTGCCCGTGACCATGCAGGGCAGGCAGTTAATATGGAGCCGAATAATTTACAGTACAGGCAGCTTTTAAACCAGTTGGATCATAATGGACAGAGATACCGGAATAATCCGTATAGCGGCGGTTATGGAAACGGAGGGGATACCTGTGGGACCGGAAACGTGTGCTGCGATCTGTGGTGCGCGGATACATTATGCGAATGTATGGGAGGCGATCTCTGTTCATGCATGTAAAAGCAAAAAGCATTGCAATGAGCGGTATCATGCTGGCACTGACCATGTTGTTTATGTTGCTGGGAAATGTGCTGGAAATGAATACATTGTTTTTCCTTGCCGCAGCGTCATATTTTAACGGAATAATTTTCCGTGAGTTTGGCGGCAGGATGTCGGCGGCTTTTTATCTGGCGGGAGTGCTTCTCGGATTTATTGTGTCTCCGAATAAGTTTCATGTGATTTCCTATGCGTCAATGGGGTTATATATCCTGCTGACCGAGGTATCGTGGCGGATGCTTGAGAAATGGAATCTGAGGAAATGTAGTATTGAAAAATGTAATCCGGGGAACGGTACTTCCGGGAAACGAAGTCCCGGAAAATATGATTTGGGAAAGCGAATGAGGCGGGTATTTTGGCTGATTAAATATGTGCTATTTAATCTTATGTACATTCCGGCAATTCTGCTGTTACAGGATATCTTATTTGCGGGAAAACTGACAGGAAAAATGTTGGCAGTTATCCTTCTTGCGGGACAGGCCGGACTGGTGGTGTATGACCGGGCATATGAGTATATTCAGGGAAGAATCTGGACAAAGTACAGGAGATATTTTGTTTCAGAGTAAATATTAAAGTTTTGTATTAAAAGTTTTGTATTATGATACACTCTGATATTTCAGATATGAAAGTTTCATATATTTTGCAGATAAATGAGAGCGGCAGATCTGAGCGTCTGTCGCTTGTGTTCTATAGCAGAAGAAACTTCATTCCTCACTGAATCAGTGTGGCCATAACATATCATTTTTGGAAGAAAAGGGGGAGAAAATCATGAAATCAGGAATAAGATGGATAAAAAGAATATGTATATTATGTATTTTGCTGTTTGGCATTTCGAGTGCGTTAACGGTAGATGCAGAAGAAACACTGCCGGAAAGTCCTGCTGAAGACTTTGCCTATACGATCACGGATGATGAGGTGACGATTACAGATTATATTGGCAAAGAACAAACCGTAGTCATACCTTCGTATATTGAAGGATGCCCGGTAACAGTGATCGGGGAAAATGCGTTTATGTGGGATTCAGAAATCACACAGCTTATTTTGCCACAGACATTAACAACAGTTGAGCATGGCGGCATATACGGCTGCAGTGGAATTATGGAATTGGTATTGCCTGACAGTGTGACGACGTTGGAAGATTTTGCCATATCACTTTGCAGAGGACTGGAGACAATTACTCTTTCAGAAAATTTAACTGAAATGGGGCAGTCAGTGTTCAGAGGATGTGACAAGTTAGATAATGTGGTATTGCCGTCCGGGCTGACAAAAATACCGGAGTACACATTTATGGAATGCACCGGATTGACCACGATTACCTTTTCAGAAGGGCTGGAGAGTATAAAAAGTTTTGCTTTTCACGGGTGTTATCAACTCAATACAATTAATTTCTCCACAAATCTTAAAACGATAGGTGATTTTGCGTTCATAGAATGTCGCGGACTCACATCAGTGTCGATACCTGACAGTGTCACAGAAGTAGGAGGATATCTTTTCTACGGATGCAAAAATCTTGAAAGTGTATATTTGTCAAAGAATATGACAAGGATTTCCGTGGGGATGTTCTATGAATGTTCAAATCTGACAAATGTGTATATTCCCGAGGGCATCAATGAAGTGGGTGCTATAGCGTTTGGCGGATGTGAAAAATTGAAACGGATAGATTATCCGTCAACGATAGAAGAGATAAAAGAAGCTACATTTAAAGGATGTAGTTCACTGGAGTATCTGGAGATACCGGATCACATTACTGTGATAGAGAAGTCCGCATTTGAAGGCTGCAGCAGTTTAAAAGAAATCCCTATACCTGATACAGTGACTGAAATAGGAGAACGTGCATTATATGGCTGCAGAGGGATATCTGAGATCCATATTCCGGAAAATATAAAATCAATAGGCGACTATGCTTTCTTCGGATGTTCGGGAGTCAGCAGTCTGGAAATACCTGAAGAAATAACTTCAATCGGTGCATATGCTTTTGCCGGATGTTACAGAATCGAGGAATTGACAATACCGGACAGCATTACATCGATTCCGGCAGGTCTTCTAAGCGGCTGCGGAGGTTTAAAAAAGCTCAATTATTCAGACAAAGTTACAAGTATTGGAGCATATGCTTTCGACGGCTGTCACAGTTTGAGTGAAATAAGAATTCCAGAGAATGCTACAAGAATCGAAAGCGGAACATTTAAAGGCTGCAGCGGAATACATGAGTTCAATATACCTGAAACTGTTACATATATCGGGGATAAAGCATTTTACAATTGTAAATTTGAAAATATAGTGATTCCGGAAGGTGTTGTGCATATAGGAGAAGAAGCATTTAAATACTGTGATGAACTTCAGAAAATCAGTTTGCCGGATGGTATTACAGATATACCCCGGGAATGTTTTTACTTTTGTTTAAAACTGAAAAGTATTAAGCTCCCTCAGAATCTGACAAATATCGGATTTGGGGCATTTGCCAACTGTGAAAGCCTGCAGACAATATCATTTCCGGAAAACCTGTCATTTATAGAACAGAATGCATTTGAACATTGCTCGAGTCTTAGCGGTGAGATTATAATACCGGAAAAGATAAAAGAAATATATCAGTCTACGTTTACAGGATGTTCATCTTATCTGGAATTCTGGTTTCTGGGTAAAGATACACATATTAACGGTATGGCAATATTATGCAACAATTATGCGATCGTATGTTTTGATATGTCGAGGGCAAAGGAATATGCAGAAAAAAATGCAGTTCCATATTATCTTTTTGATCCGCCGCTGGAATTTATTGATGTTCCGGCAGACTCCTGGTATCGTCATTACGTCGAAGAGATGTATTGGATGGGACTTATGATAGGCATGGATCCAACTCATTTTGGACCGGACAGAATTTTATGCAGAGGGCAATTCGTCACTGTGCTGTATCGGATAGAATCGGAACCCAGGACAGAGTATTCGCCAGTATTTCCGGATGTGCAAAATGGCGAATTTTATACAAGTCCGGTTTTGTGGGCAAGCCGTAATGGAATTGTAACAGGATACACAGATACAGGAAACTTCGGGCCCGGCGACATTATTACACGTGAGCAGATGGCGGTTATGATGTACAGATATGCAGAATTCTGTGGATTTGATGTATCTGAAAGAGCAGATTTGAGTGTTTATCCTGATATGTACAAGGTGAGTGGTTTTGCAGAAGAAGCAATGGAATGGGCCGTGGCAGCCGGACTCATAACAGGAGATCAGGGCAGCCTGAAACCGCAGGATAGTGTTAATCGTGCTGTATGTGCAACGATTTTAACCAGATTTGTATATAAATATGCAGAGAACAGCATCTGAAATCAGGATAAAATTGTTCAAGACTGTGTATTTGAAAATATCATATCAATTTCCGAAAAAGACGGCTGGGAAATTTTCTGAAATTTGCATAAGAAGATAAGGAACATTGCAGTATAAATTAAGTATTGTCGTTGCTTAATGTATATCAGGGTGTTAAAATAAGATATCGGGCAAGCCTTTCTTTCGGAAAAAAGGCAGGCTCACAGACCAAATTATTCAGACAGGAGGAAAAAAGATTGAAAAGAAAATGGTTAGAACGGTTTAAAGCGGGAGCGGCAGTTTTGTTCGTATTGACACTGACGGTCAGCGGACCGCTGCAGAGCCTGGCAGTGCAGGCTGCGGATGATGAAACATCTGCAGAGGCAGTTACAGTGGATGTTTATCCAAAACCTCAGGAGATCGTGTATATTTCCGAGGAGGGTATGAAGCTTGAGGGCACAGTCAATATTGTAGTGCACGGTGAACAGGATGAGGCTACCCTTCCGCAATTGGAAGAATTGCTGAAAAGCCAGGGAATTGCTTATCAGATGAGCGATGAAATTGTGGCCGATAAAGCAACGATTTTTATCACTTCTGATAAAGATCACTGCAGTGACTGCGGAGGAGATGCTTTAAGTGATAATGCTGCACTGAACGAAGCACAGGGATATCTTCTTGAGGCAAGCAATAATGTAAATTCCAAAGGCTTTGTCGGTATTTACGGCGCTGATGAAGACGGCGCTTACTATGGTGTTATGACACTGAAACAGATGCTTGAACAAAAGACAGAGGACGGATTGTTTGCAGAGGTTTCAATTACAGATTATCCGGACATCAAAATGCGAGGTTTCGTAGAAGGATTTTATGGATATCCGTGGTCTACCGAGGACCGGATCAGCTTAATGCGTGAGTCGAGCAAGTTTAAAATGAATACATACATATATGCTCCAAAAGATGATCCTTACCACAACGCATCATGGCGTACACTGTATCCGGAAGCAGAGGCTGCAGGTATCCGTCAATTGGTCGAAGCTGCTGATGAAGTGAACGTGAATTTCTGCTGGGCAATTCATCCGGGAGAAGGTTTTAACTATAGTACAGATACGGACTATAACTCTTTGATTGCAAAATTCGAGCAGATGTATGGACTGGGAGTCCGTCAGTTTGGTATCCTGTATGATGATATCGGAAGCAGTATCAGCGGGACAAACCAGGCGAACCTGATTAACAGGGTAAATGAGGAATTTGTTCAGGCAAAAGGTGATGTTAAGCCGATTATCGTCGTAGGAACGAGATATTGTGCGGCATGGGGGCCGGACATGAGCACATATTTTACTCCATTTTACTCAACATTGGACGAAGACGTAATCGTAATGTGGACAGGTGCCGGAACAATGTCAGATGTTTCCAAGGCTATTTATGATTGGCCGAAACAGCAGAGCGGTGTTGACCGTGACCTTGCATCATGGTGGAATTATCCGGTAAATGATTACTGCGACGGAAATCTGATGATGGCACCGTTAGAGCCATTGCATAATGATGTAGATAACTTGAGCGGATTTTTCTTAAATCCGATGTCACAGGCCGATGCAAGTAAAGTTGCCATTTTCAGCGGTGCTGATTATTCATGGAATGTTGCGGATTTTGATACAACCGGAAGCTGGAAGAGGGCTATTAAGGAATTAGTTCCGGAAGCGAATGAAGAATTCGAGCGTTTCGCTGATAATCTTTCTTATATCAACGACGGTTTCGTATTTGACGAGTCAAGATATCTGAAAGATGAAATAGCCGCTTTCAATGATGCGGTTTCAAGCGGAACAGGAATCAGTGAGGCGGCAGCTGTTTTGAAGACGGAATTTGAGATGATGATATCAGATGTCGATGCCTTGAAGAAACTTAATAATACAGCACTTCAGGAAGAAATTAATCCGTTCCTGAATGCGTACGAAGCACTTGCAAAAGCCGGAGCAGCTGCGATGGAAGCATTTATCTCTGCGCAGAAGGGCGATATCGCAACTACGTTGGATAATATTAATATATTAAATGAAAAACTTGCCGAGACAGAAACCTACAAGGTTACAAGTCTGGAGTCGAGCAGTACGCAGGAGAATGTTGTTAAAGTCGGTGAATTGAGAATCAAACCGCTGCTTAAGGTTGCCGAACCTAAGATTCAGTCTCTTTTAAAAGCGGCAATCAACCCGGAAGTTGAATGCCAGGTATTTACAGATGAAGGCGAAGTGGCTGATAAAGAAGTAGTATTAAGCGGTGTAGACTACACAGTATCAGATTTGCAGCTCACATTAGGTAAGGGCGGTTATGTAGGATATAATCTGCCGAGAGCTTTAAAGCTGTCGGAAATCAGTGTTGAAACAGCACAAACAGCTTCTCTGGAAATCCAGTATTCCTTAAATGGAATCGAATGGGAGACTGCGGAAGCAACAGTGGAAGAAGGGGTATTGAAGGTCAGCACGCCTGTTGCAGCAGCCTATGTAAGAGCGGTAAATAAAGAAGATGAAGAGATTGAGGTAAATATCACTAAGTTTAAAGCTACGATGGTGTACAGTCTGGGAACTGTTTCTGCAACGACTAATCTGGGGACATACCAGTATTACAGCATTTCCCGTGCAGTTGACGGAAATATGAGCACGCAGTACTATTCAGATTCCGCTCCGGCGGCAGGGTCTAATGTTCAGGTTGATCTGGGAAAAACAATTCCGTTGTATGATTTGAAGATCTGCTATGGAGTAAATCCGAAGGGAGTATCTTATGGTGTAGATGGTTTTGCATCAACAAAAGTAGAGCTTTCTCTGGATGGAGTATCATGGGAACAGCTTGGAGATGTTATTGAGGATGATAACTATGTGGCTGAGACGATCAGCGGACAGTCAGTTGCTTCCGTAAGCTATAATGCCGAAGGTAAATCGACACGTTATATCAGGATTACCAATATGGAATCAAATGCTGAGAACTGGGTACAGATATTTGAGGTTCTGTACAATGAAACTGCTCCGGATGCCGGTGATGATACTGTGATTCTGGCAGAATCTTCTTTCGAAACAACAGATATTTCCAATTTGTATGACGGTGATATAACAACGTCAGTTACTGTTCGTAATATTACAAATGGTGATTATTTAACCTATAAGATGACAACCATTACAGATGTCGGTGCATTGACGATCGTGCAGGATAGAGAAAGCATATGCGGCGCTAAAGTAAGTGTGAAGGATGTTGACGGTAACTGGACCGACATCGGCAGCCTGGATGAACAGATTAGTATTCTGGCTGTCAATAAAACGATTACAGAAGTGAAATTAAGTTTTGACGAAGAAAAACCGGTGCCGGTACTGTA
Source organism: Lachnospiraceae bacterium (assembly GCA_004556565.1). Taxonomy (GTDB): domain Bacteria; phylum Bacillota; class Clostridia; order Lachnospirales; family Lachnospiraceae; genus Schaedlerella. The sequence goes on from SFGN01000059.1 coordinate 7,658, forward strand.
TGAAATATTTGTAGCCGGAGAAGTTAAGGTTGATAAAACTGATCTGGATAATCTGATTGCAGAAGTGGAAGGAATGGAACTGAGCAAGTACACTGATGAGTCTGTTGAAGCACTGAATAAAGTATTGGCAAACTCAAAGGATGTATATAATAATCAGGATGCAGCACAGGATGAAGTAGATAAAGCAATTGAAGATCTTCATGCTGCAGTAAATGGTCTGGAAGAGAAGACAGTTGATCCGGAACCGGTTGACCCGACGCGGCCGGGGATTCCTTATACTGATGTAAATGAGGGTGATTGGTTCTATGAATATGTATATGATGTATATGAAAAAGAACTTATGACCGGTCTGGAAAAGACAATTTTCGGACCAAATCAGAAGCTTGCAAGAGCACAGTTTGCATTGATCCTTTACCGCATGGAAGGACAGCCGGCTGTAGACTTTACCAACCCGTTCCCGGATGTGCCGGATGACAGCTGGTATACTGACGCGGTTCTCTGGGCTGTAAAGGCAGGGGTGGTGACCGGTTATACAGGATCAGGAAAATTCGGCCCGTCAGATGATATTACCCGTGAGCAGATGGCAACCATGATGTACCGTTATGCGAAGTATAAGAATCTGGATGTGTCAGAGGAGAAGAGCCTGAACACATTCCCGGACGGAAGCAAGGTTCAGGAATTTGCTGTGGACGGAATGGAATGGTGCGTGGCAAAAGGTATTATCAGCGGTAAAGGGGAAGAACCTAAGGTTCTTGACCCGCAGGGAAGCACAGTCCGTGCAGAATGTGCGACAATTATCAGCCGTTTTGTTAAAATCGCTGAGTAAAAATGAATAGAATGATGGAACAGAAAAGACAAATCCGTTGATTTGATGGAAGATCTTTTACAGGATGCGGGCTGCCGTTTGGTTAAGTTTTAACTGAGCGGCAGTCCGCTTGTTTTATATATGATTTTGTCATATAATAGAGGACAGTGATATTATAAAATGTCGGGGGATTTTATCAGATTATATTTGCCAGGTGTTTTGATTTTGATAAGTTCATGGCGAAGATATCCCAAGTGTAGTAAATATAGGAGTACTGAAAAGATAATGAAGGAATGGGAAAAGCAATTTGACACGTTGTCTCTGTCAAAGGGTAAAAGATTGTGGAGCGAAGGAAAAGTTGAGGATCTGAAAAAAAGCGATAATAAAATTACTGCTTCATTTTCCGGAATTAAAAGATATAATGTTACGATATCCTTGAGAAATGGTATCCCGGCACGTATGAAATGCCAGTGTCCGAAGGCAAAAGGCGGAAGCAAGTGTGAACATATGGCAGCTGCTTTATACGAGGCTTTTGGAACAGAAGAAGAGCGCAGGGAAGAACAAGGCAAACAAGAACAGGGAGACAGCAAATATAATACAATCCGGGAGAAGGTGCTGCAGGCTGCCAGAGAACATGCTCAAAAAGAGAGTGAGACGCAGGAACGGATGAAAAGAGAAAGGGCAGCACAGGAACAGGCTGCAGCAGAAGAAGCGAAGAGAATAGAAGAAGAAGAAGCGGAGCAAAAAGCGGCAGAAGAAGCGAAGAGGAAGGTCAGAGAAGAGGCAGAAAGAAGAATTGCAGAACGGGCAGCAGAAAAAGCCGCCAAAAAGGCGGAAAGAAAGAGAAAACGGCAGGAAGCTCAGTTAGCAGCAGAAGCTGCAGCGAGGAAAGCGGCGGAAGAAAAAGCTTTAAAAGAGAAACAACAGCAAGAGGAGCTGGTAAGAAAAGCAGCGGAAGCGGAAGAACGAAGGAATGCAGAGGAAGCTGCCAGGAAAATGGCAGCGGAAGAAAGAGAGAAAAAGAGAGTGAAAAAGGTACAGGCAGCGATTGCAAGGACAAAAGGAGAGGAACTGAAGCAGGAAGAGAGGGAAGAAGGTTATTGTTATTTTGATCTGGACAGTATTCGTTCCTCTCTTCAGTTCACAAAGAATAATCTTACAAACGGACGTAAATTAAGCCAAAGCGGGAAAATACAGCTGGAACGGTTTTCTACCGGGTATATGAGTGATGAAGAGGAACCCTTGGCTGAAGTGGTTGGAACCGGAGAAGAAGGAAGACGAAAATTTAACATCAGAATGATTATTTCGAGGACAGGCGTCCGTTCAAGGGACTGCGGATGCATGGAATGTATGAGGTCATACCGTTGGTTTCAGAGCAATTATGGGTGCGATTATACAGCGGGGCTGATAAATCAGATAGAAAACTATTTGGAAAAATATCAGGTCGGAGACGCGACAGACAAAACCGGATCGTTGATAATGAACAGATTTAACGGTATACGTGCAAGGCAGGTCGTTGCTGATGTCAGGCAGGATGAAGCCAGCCTGAGTCTGATTCCGAGGATGATTAAGCAGGAAGATAAGCTTTCGCTGTCTTTTAAGATAGGCTCAGGGAAAATGTTTGTCGTAAAAAGTCTGTCTGATTTATGTGAACATGTAGATAATTCAGAAACAGCCGTATATGGAAGCGCCACGGAAATCAATCATCAGATAGACAATTTTACTCCGAGAGGAAAGGAATGGTATGCATATATCCGAAAAGCTGTTCAGGAAGAGCAGCATATTAAGGAACGTTTGATGGAGAGCGGATGGTACAGTGGCAAACGCAGCAGCGGTCAGGGAAATATGGAATTATATGGCTGGAGGCTGGATCAGTTCTTCCGTATGCTTGGAAATGAAGTTGTTGAATACGAAGACAGGGGCGGTGTAAAAAAAGGAAAGCTTCAGCTTCACTGCAAAGAAATGAACCCGAAACTCAGTATGAAGATAAAGAAAAGCAGTCTCGGCGGACGGCAGGAATTCCATGGAATTGATGTGGTCTGTCAGATGCCGGTATTCTTTTCCGGGACAGAAGCCATGTATTTTATCCAGGGTGAATATCTGTGCAGAGTAGATTCTGCATATATGGCAAATCTTCAGCCTTTGATCAGCTATGCAGATAACGGTCAGGTTCATTTTCAGATCGGAAGGAACAAGCTGTCAGAATTCTATTACCAGTTTCTGCCGGAAATCCAGGATACGGTAGAGGTGAGAGAGGAGAATAGTGATATCATCCACCAATATCTGCCGCCTGAAGTTCAATTTGTATTTCTGCTGGATTCGGAGAGAAATAACATAACCTGCCGTATTCAGGCTAATTATGGAGAACATACGCATTCCGTCATGGATGTTTTAGATGATAACTGTCAGATGGGGCGGTATCGGATTCCTGCTAAAGAAGAGGAAATTCTCTATCGGGCAAGACAGGTTTTCCCTTATATTGATAAGGAAAATGATGTGCTCCACTGTGGAAATGATGAAGAACTGATGTATCGTGTGCTCGACCGGGGGCTGGAGGAACTGATGGAACTGGGGGATGTGCAGTATACCAAGGGATTCCGGAATATGTTTGCGGTTAAAAAGATGAAGCTTTCAGTCGGAGTGTCGGTGTCCGGCGGACTTTTGAATCTGGAGATTGGTACGGATGATCTGTCCAGAGAAGAACTTCTGGATGTCCTGAACAGCTATCGTAAGAAGAAGACATATTACCGTATGAAGAACGGTGACTTTTTAAAGCTGGAAGAGGGTAAATTAGGAATGCTGGACGAGCTGATGCAGGCCATGCGGCTTTCCACAAAAGAGCTTGCGAAAAAGACGCTGCAGCTCCCGGCTTACCGTACGTTATATCTGGATAAGCTTCTGGAAGAAAATGAGGAAGTATACAATACTCGCGACAGTCATTTCCGAAAAATGATAAAGAACTTTAAAACGGTGAAGGATGCGGATTACGAAGTGCCTCAGAGCCTTGATGGCATAATGCGCGAATACCAGAAGGATGGTTATCGCTGGCTTCGCACGCTGTCCGGTTATCGGTTCGGCGGAATTCTTGCGGATGATATGGGACTTGGGAAAACCCTGCAGATGATCGCAGTACTGCTGGCTGCAAAAGAAGAAGGGGATGCGGGAACTTCTCTGATAGTAGCTCCGGCATCTCTTGTATTTAACTGGGGAGAAGAATTTACCAGATTTGCACCGCAGCTTAAGATTTTGACGGTGACAGGCAGCCAGGATGAACGGCAAAAAAAATTGGAAAACTATCAGGAGTATGACGTTTTGGTCACATCTTATGATTTGCTGAAACGGGATATCGCTATGTATGAGGATAAACAGTTCCTGTATCAGGTTATCGATGAAGCACAATATATCAAAAATCATACGACAGCGGCAGCCAGAGCGGTGAAAGTGATAAAAAGTCAAATGAAGTTTGCAATGACCGGAACACCTATTGAAAACCGCTTGAGTGAACTCTGGAGTATTTTTGATTATTTGATGCCCGGTTTCCTGTATAGTTATGAAGCATTCAGAAAAGAAATAGAGCAGCCGATTGTGAAACATGGCGAAGAGGATGCGATGGATCGCCTCAAAAAACTGGTCAGTCCGTTCATTCTGAGGAGAATTAAAGAGGATGTATTAAAGGATCTCCCGGATAAACTGGAGGAAATCCGTTATGTGAAAATGGGAGCAGACCAGCAGAAGCTTTATGACGCACAGGTCGTACATATGCAGACTGTCCTTGCAAAACAGGGGGATGAAGAATTTAATAAAAATAAAATTCAGATTCTTGCGGAACTGACCAGGCTTCGGCAGATCTGCTGCGACCCATCCCTATGCTTTGAAAATTATAAAAAAGAATCCACAAAACGGGAATCTTGTCTGGAACTGATTCAGAGTGCGATAGACGGCGGGCATAAAATGCTGGTATTTTCACAATTTACTACTATGCTTGATATATTGGCTCAGGAGCTGGATGCTTTGAAAACTGATTATTATATGATAACAGGAGCGACGGCAAAGGAAAAACGCCTTCAGATGGTAAATGCATTTAATACGGACAGTACGCCGGTTTTCCTGATTTCGCTGAAAGCCGGGGGCGTTGGTCTGAACCTGACCGGCGCAGACGTTGTGATCCATTATGACCCGTGGTGGAACATAGCGGCACAAAACCAGGCCACTGACCGGGCACACCGTATCGGGCAGACGAAAAAAGTGGTCGTGTATAAAATGATCGTGAAAAGTTCCATTGAAGAAAAGATTCAAAAGCTTCAGGAAACGAAAAAAGACCTGGCGGATCAGATTGTAAATACAGAGACAGGACAGTTCGGCGGCATGAGCAGAGAAGAACTGCTGGAACTGTTGGAGGTATAAATGCCGGTGTCAGAAGTTATAATTATTGACCGTGTGTAACCAGAAGGATAACGCTTCAAATCACCTTGTTTCAGATATGGTTTTATCATATGATGAAATAAGGTGATTTTAAAAATATTAATCTTTATGATACGCCATATTCAAATGCGATTATGACAGGAACAGTATCTTCTGAAGCTTCGGGAAGAAATAGAAAAGAAATGGCTGCTATTATTCCCCTTGTGTCAGGAGATAACATTGAAATTCAATATAACGAAAAATCAATAAAGTTTTTCTCAATGACAAAAGCTGTCCTTGTCAGATGATAAAATATACCCGGAAAGAACGAATAAGAAAAATTGATAATGTAAATTATCAGGGAAGAGATTCAGGAAAAAGATTTTGAACAAAGATTTAGATAATAAGATTCAGAATGAAAGATTCTAAAAGAAAGGTTCAGAAAAAAGACAAGAAGAAAACTCTTAAAGTTAGATTCTCAAAAGATTCAAAAAGAACGATTCCGGGAAAGGGGCTTTGGATGCGGATAAGTTCCGTAAATCAATATGGAAAACAGGATAAAGGAAATATACAGTACCGTTATACAAGGAAAAGAATATATGGATGGAACAGGGAAAGAAGCAGAAGAAAAAATAATGGCTCTGCTCAACGACGAAGCACAGCAGATGGAGCGGCAGGAATATGAACGATACCGGGACAAAATATTTCAGGCGGCCGCCATTGCAGAGGAAGCCGGATTTATCACTGGGTTTAAATATGCCGCAGTGCTGATGGCAGAATGTTTTGCCCGGGATGATATTATTTCAACGCTTTAATAATTTTAAGGAGCTGTTCTTTTGTCTCGTCCGGACAGGAATGTAGTTCGTGAAGAATCTCCTGCTCCAAAACAGAAGAAGGGGAACTGTATTCTCCGGTCAGAACATAATCTACAGTTGTATTCAGTGCATTGCATATATGGACTAAAGTCGGAAGAGAAATCTTCACACGATTATTTTCAATATTACTGATATGGCTGACATTGACATCTGCCATATTGGCAATGTATTCCTGCGTCAGCCCTTTGGAAATACGAATTTCTTTCAACTTTTCACTGATTTTTTTAAAATCGATATCTTTCATTTCGACAATTCCTTTCAAAAATATACTGTCCTGATTGTAATAATTTTATAGCTGTGATAAAATAATCTAAAACTATAAAAATTATATTTACAGAAGGGTGATGAGTTGTCATAATCCCATTTATAATGAAAAAACAGGCGATATTATTATATTGGAATGAGATGTGCATTCCTGTTATCAGGAGCATATCCATAGTTCCGGTATAATATTTGTACAATGACAAAATATGTCCATGAGGAGGATTATAGTTAAACAAAAAAGATACGGGGGCACGGAAATGAGAGAAAATTCACAAGATAAAGCAGAAAAAGGTAATTCACAGGATAAGGCTGAGCGGATTTTATCAATTTTTACTAGACTCAGACAGGGAAAAGTGGTAAATAAGATGGAATTCAGTCAGTTGTACGGAGTTTCACCAAGAACCATACAGAGGGATATTGCAGATGTCCAGTGCTTTTTGCAGAATCAGGGGAATGAAACAGGCGAAACGCAGGAAATTGTGTTTGACAGAAAAGCCGGAGGATACCGGCTTGAGACTAGACACAGAAAATATTTGAATGCAAAAGAAATTCTGGCGTTGAGTAAAGTACTGCTGGAAAGCAGGGCATTGATGAAATCGGAAATGTTCCCGATTATCAACAGCTTAATCGGATTGTGCAGTGATGATGCGGGCGGGAAAGAAATCAAGGAATCACTGAACAATGAGATGCATCATTATGTGGAATTACATCACGGAAAGGAACTGGTGGACAGACTCTGGGTGCTGGAAAGTGCGGTCAGAGAGCAGAAATATATAGAGATTACATATACAAAACTAAAGAAAAAGGAAACGGTAAAACGAAAAGTAAAACCGGTCGGAGTCATGTTTTCCGAGTTCTATTTCTATCTGACGGCATACATAGAAGGAATCGACAAACAAACAGCCTTTCAGAACCCGGATGATATCTTTCCTACCATCTATCGCGTGGATCGCTTGGAAAACATTGAAATCCTGGATGAACACTTTTCAATACCATACTCAGAACGGTTTGAAGAAGGCGAGTTCAGAAAACGTATACAGTTTATGTACGGCGGAAGGCTGAGAAGAATCAAATTCAAGTATACAGGAAATTCACTGGATTCGATTCTGGACAGGCTGCCGACGGCGGAAATTGTAAAAGAAGAAGAAGGGGGAGTGGTGATAAAGGCAGAGGTGTTTGGAGATGGAGTGGATATGTGGTTGAGGAGTCAGGGGGATGATATTGTTGTAGAATGACGGAGGAGGCGTATAATTTAAGAATTCATAGTTAAACATATTTATTAAATGATACACCTATACATGAAAAAGGTAAATTTCTATTTTGTAAAATCAAATTTGAATTAGGTGTTAAATTATAATCGAGAGGGGTGACAACAAAGAATTATGGGCATGGCGAAGAAGGTGATAATTACAGAAAATAATAATGAATGATAATGACAGGTGAGTTATGGAGCAAATAATAAAAGAATATGAAAGAGTTCAAGCAAAATTGGCTTTAAGAAATGGTGAAAAATGTGATAAATATGATTATTTGATTGCCATTTCCTGTGGTGTGATTTCCGGTATGATAGATGTTTTTGCTGTCGGGAAACCTGGCGAAGAGGGGTCAGCTTTATGGAGAAACATAGACAAGGGAGCAGATGAACTTGTAAAGAAAGCCGCTCAATTGATATGGAGATTTGATAAACGTAAGCCTTCTGAAGGAAGAATGAAAAATATGCCGGATACAATACAAAAGTGTATTCAGTATTTAGAAAATGCATTTCCTGTTTGTTATGATGCGTCAAGTAAATACTATGTAGATGCAGATTCAGATGTTCTTTCACATATGCGACCTATCAATCATCATATTATGTCGCTTTCACATTCACCGGATATAGTGGGGTTATGGTTTTCTTTGATTGATCAATTTACTGACATAGGCAGTTATATCGACAACGGACACATAATACGCGTTAAAGGAATACCTAAAAAAGAAAAAATACCCCTATTACAAGGAACTGATTTCTTGAGCAAAATGTATTGTGGTGTATTTAACTGGATTGGACACATACTCTCTGACCTGGTCGGGGCGAATACAACGAGAGCCAAGGAAACAGGAGAACGCGGTTCGGGTGTTGGGATTCCATTTTATGAGTTGTTTTTATTACTCAAACTTCGCACATAAATTTTAGCTATGCACCTTGAAAAGGTAGTGTAAAAAAGTTTGTGTTTCTGGTAAAAAATGACTCCTTTTTGGTAAGAATTCAGATATGACAATTCTTATCGAAAAGGAGTATTTTTAT
>SFGN01000260.1 GCA_004556565.1 Lachnospiraceae bacterium
TTTCATCACTTGATACTTTTACCTACTGCTTGCTAAAGGCAGTATTCCATAAATACCACGCCGCCGAATTTATAATGCGCTGGCGACTTCTGGGCGCACACAGTTACCCAGAATAGTATCTGCACTATCCTTATACATTGCCTTTAGCTGACTCTGTGACTGCAAAATAATAGAAGCAGAGATTTCCCTGCTTCGGATGGTTGCAATCAGCTTGTCAAACTGAGGAATTTGTCCAATATTGGCAAACTCATCAGCAATGACACGCACATGAACTGGCAGTCTTCCACCATATTCATCATCTGCTTTGTCACAAAGCAGATTGAAAAGCTGTGACTGTAACATGGCAATCACAAAGTTAAAGGTTGTATCTGTATCGGACATAATCAAAAACAAGGCTGTCTTCCTGTCCCCAATCTTATCCAGTTCCATTTCATCATAAGACATGATCTCACGAAGTTCTGCTATATCAAATGGTGCCAGCCTCGCACCACAGGAAATAAGAATACTTTTGGCTGTTTTGCCAGCCGCCATTTTGTATTTTTTATACTGTCTGACCGCAAAGTGCTGCGGATCTCTTTCTTCCAGTTCCTGGAACATCATATCCACTGGATTCTGGTAAGTTTCATCCTCTTCACGGGTTTCGCTTTCATTCAAAAGATCCAGAAGGGTATTCAGATTCTTTTCCTCTTCATCTCCTTCATACCAGATAAAAGCAATCAATGCCGTGTACAACAGCTTCTCTGCTTTCACCCAAAAATCTTCGGAAGCTTTTTCCCCTTCGCCTTTGGTATTAACAATAATTGTTGTAACCAGCTTCAGGATATCTTTTTCAGACCGTATATAAGCAAATGGATTGTAATGAAGCGATTTGGAAAAGTTGATAGTATTCAGAACCTTAATCACATATGGTTCGTGTACCACTTTTCCTGATTTATCTTTCATAATATTTCCATTCTTATCTTTCTTAGGTGGTCCCTTTGCTAACATCTTCCCGCACTCCTCGATCAGAGTGCCTTTCGGATCTGTAATGACCATGGAACAGTTCATCTGCATGACTGACGGCTTAACGAAAAATCGAGTTTTTCCGGAACCACTGCCGCCAATGACCACTATATTTTTATTTCTTGCATACTTTGGCTGTTTAGGTCTACTTTCCATAGTCAATGCTTCTGTTGCTGTTAATGGAATATTCATCCAGGGATCTTCCGACATATAAGGTTTAATATCCTCAGCGTTTCCCCATCTGGCTGAACCATACTCGATTCCTTTCCGGAGTTTCTTTGCATCTGACTGTTTCTGCCATACCAGTAATTTCAGAATGACAGCTGCTACAATTCCTGTCAGCATATCACGCCAGTTAAAACTTGGCTGCAATCCAGTAAGAATCCTGTCTGCATGTTCCATCGCATATAATAGCTTGTTCCCAATATCTTCTCCCAGACTGTTTCTGTAAAGAAATGATGCCCGATTTGTATAAAAAGCAGTTAAGATATATGGGATATTGGTAAGAACCAGTTTCTTTTTATCCAGGGCGGACAGCCTGACCCTGATCTTATTCTTCCATTTTTGCATCAGATTTTTACCGATTTGCTTTTTCATCGGCTCTGCTCCTGATGCCGGTTCTTTACTTTGTCCTTCGATTTCTTTGGCATCATTGCTCTGTAAGTTGCAAGACGCTTGTGAATAGAAGGCTTATTCGCTTTTTGAATCTGTTTCTGGGAAAACTCACGGAAAGCAGCATTGAGGGCATCCTGATCACGTCCTTTAAAAAACACCAGATACATCGGTGGATCTTTACTCTTATCTTTTTTCAAAGCATAATTGATCCCGTATTTTCTGGCATAACGTTCAAAGGACTTGATATTCTTATTTGTGATCTCGATATTGACCATCCCGGCATTTTGTTTTGCCAGCTCTTTTACCGTGACCTTTCCCTGTTTCGGCTGATTCTTCTTCGCTTTCTTCTCTACCGATTTCTGCTTCTGATGACGCAGATAAGCAGCAAGAACCTTTTTCAATAAATCTGCTGTTACTTTGGTAGTCCGAATGCAGAACGTGACCGTTTTCTGAGTTACCTCTTCCTGCATGATTTTCCCTCCTTTCAGCGATTTAACTGCTGTCCAGATCTGTAATCATGGCAACCACCTCCTTCATTCTTTACTCTTCCTCCGCACACAACGCTTTAAAAAATTCTTTTCCTTTTGGTGTAACCAATG
>SFGN01000261.1 GCA_004556565.1 Lachnospiraceae bacterium
AATCACAGCCCTTTGCCTTTTTCTGCGCTTTATTGCTGCCTTGCGTTTAGGCGAGAGATACCTGCCTTTACTTGACTGAGGTTGTCTTTTGTATGCAGTATGATTTGATGTGCGGGCAGTCCGTTCGGCGTCAATTGGCTTTTGGGAAATCTGCCGAGACTGCAAATTTTTCTGCCGCATTTGAGCTTGGTTATTTCTTTCTGACGAAGGCGAGGGTGCTTTGTCAAACATTCGGAGTATTTCTTCAAGTTCTTTTTCTTTTTTTCCATTTGATTTCTCCTGATTCGATTTCTTTCCGAAAAACGGCAAAGCGCCTTTCTTTACCGCCTTTCGGAAAGGGACTTCCGAAGAAATCCTTTTCATAAGCTCTCTCAATGACCTGTTCACTCGGCAATTCTTTCAGCTCGGCAATCAGATCATCGTATTCTTTCTGCGCCTTTTCATAGAGCAGATCGTTATAATCGGTTTCATTCATCGTGAAACACCTCCTTTTTGAAATAGAAAAAGCCGCCTGATTTCATTTAGAAAACCAAGCGGCTAAATACGGTTTCAGATATTATCTTGTCGGTTCGTCTTTTTGTTTTGACTTTCTGCGGGACGGAATTGAAAGCAATTCCCGTACACGCTCGCTTATTTGTTTCTCGATTGCCGTCAGTCTTTCTTCGGGAAGATTAAGTGACGGATGGCGCTTAAATCGGAAACCAATCAACCGGCGAAGCTGTGCTTTTTGCTTTGAACCCATAACCTCTTTACAGATTTCTTCATAGGAGATTCTGTACGGATTGGAACGGGTTTTTGCATACTCTTTCAGATTTTTGAAATCATCGGGCATTGCAAAATTAAACAGGGATAAGCCATTATCAAAGATAGGGGCGGGAGAAATAATCTGTCCTGTGTAATTATCCCGCAGTACGCCGAAATTACCAAAGTGCCGATCTTCGTTGTATATCACGGAGTCAAACACAAGCATACTGCAAAGCTGCTCATAAAAATCATCTCCGAGCGAAGCATAATAGTCCAGGCAATCTTTCAGCGTACGCTTACTGAGAAATCTTCCGATGGGAACAAAGGCTGTATCAATATCCGTGAAGAGTCTGCACTTTGAAGCAAGGATGCCTTTCCAGTTTTCCAAATCATACTGCACACAAGGCAGTCCCATTGCTTCGGCAATCTGGCAGGCATAATACTCGCTGTACGGTTCGTTTCCGGTGTTGGCTGCACCCTCCGTTCCGCCTTTGTAAAGGTAAATTCCGTCATCGTCTACAAAGCGCCAAGCCTTTCTCAGCATACCGTTCGTGGTAAGCTCAGGCGAGGTTGAAAACGCTTCGTTACTTCCGCCCACACCTGTGTAGGCGACCAAAGACAGTGCCTCAGAAAAGCGGTTTTTATAGAGGTTATAGTCAGCAAACTTACCGTCAAAATCAGCGGGAACTACCCAATAACTATCGTTTAGGGACAGCCCCATACAGACATCTATGATGCCTTTGGTATTGTTTACACTGAGTCCCAGCGTTTTTAGTATTTCATCCACAAACTGTCGGTTTTTCGGGATAACCCTTTTCCCGAGCCATTTAACGATCCCCTCATCGGTAAGTTCCAAATCAAGAGGAAAGAGATTCGCGTTCTGTGTATCGGAATAAAGGATACTCGCCTGCAAGCCTTCGAGTCCTTTTTCTTCAAGAGAAAAGGTAATCAAATCCTCATCATACAGACGAAGGCTGTATACATTCGTCATAGTTTTGCTCCTTTCTTCGAGCATAATACTGATATCTTTTCCGAGTGCTTCGGCAATCTTCAGCATCATATCAAGGGAGAGATTTTGTGTCCCGCTTTCAATACGGCAAATGTTAGAACGCTGCGTACCTATAAGCCTTGCAAGCTGTTCCTGCGTCAGCCCCTTTTCGAGTCTTGCCTGCGTAAGTTTTTGAATAATGCTTTGTCTTGAAGCCAGCATTTCTTTATCCGTCACAAAACCTCACCCCTTTCTTTTGCTATTATGTTATCATATATGATAACTAATGTCAAGAGGGCTCATTCACCGTTCATACTCTTTTGCCTTTTTTTCGGGCTGTTCATCGCCCTCATCAGGCTCGCCGCCGACGATTTCGTTCTCACGCTTATCCACATTGAGAAGTGCGTTGAGTTCGTTCAGTCTTGCAGTTTTAGTTTTGAGTTCTTCTTCCTGATTGAACGGTTTTTCCACATCGACCTTTGCTGCTTTTTGACATTGTCAAGCTCCTGTTCGTTTATTTCCAAACGCTTCGGAAGTCCCTCAAGAGCGTTATCCAAACGGGTAATATTGGCTGTTATTCAGCATTACGAAGGTACTTTCAAGGGTTTCTGTGATTTCCTGCTCATATTCCGGCTTCATTTCCCAAATAGGAACGGGGCGGGAATACTTGCTCGGATGGGTGTCGGAAATGTCAAAGTAATGGATAAGA
>SFGN01000060.1 GCA_004556565.1 Lachnospiraceae bacterium
GGCGGACACCGCCGAAAACTAACATGTCTGCAATTTTCAAGGTTCTAATGGAGCCATTTTTTCAGCTCCAATTTTTCATAGGCTACTTTACACTACCTTCTTTCACTATTACGGTGAGCGTTTTGTCAAAAACTCTCCATATGGTAGAGTATATCATATCTATTTTGGTATTTCTTTACAAAATTCAATTAACTTTGTTTAAAAATCAACTGTTTTGCTTGACACATCCGAAAAAAAATGCTATAGTTTGCTCATCTTACAGGAGAAACCAAGGGCGGTTCCACAGATGGTGGAAACTGCCCTTTTTTTGTCATGGCGACGAGAAAAATGGACATCGTGCCTGCACGAATGAACATTTGACGACCGCTGATCAGAGCGTGGTGCGCAAAGCGTATCTCGTCTCTGTACTGTAAGAGATATCCTTCGGGATATACCCCCCCTTTTGTGGTTGCTGTTGCAGTCAGACTGCCGCCGATTGTTTCCCCCAAAAGCATTCCTGCGGTGGTAACTTCAATTGATATATACATCCTCATTGTAGGACATTCCCCAGATTTGTATATACTGCAAACTGCATGGCAACGAGGAATTAACCTCTCAACAACATACCAAAAGCAAAAAGCACGACTGCAGTCGTGCTTTTTGCTTGTAAAAGTTTCTTTCATATATTTGCCTGATATGTTATGATTAGCGGGAGGGACAGCTCCCTTTCACTATTATTTTTTCAGAGAGGTTTATTTATGTGGATTGCAGATCAATGGAAAGATTATGAAGTAATAGATTGTTCGGGCGGGGAGAAGCTGGAACGCTGGGGTGATTACCGCCTTGTACGCCCGGACCCACAGGTCATCTGGAATACTCCGAAGACAGATGCCGGGTGGAAGAAGTGCAACGGACATTACCACCGCAGTAAGAAAGGCGGCGGTGAATGGGAATTTTTTGATCTGCCGCAGCAGTGGCAGATCCATTATGGTTCTTTAACCTTCAACCTGAAACCTTTTAATTTTAAGCATACCGGACTGTTTCCTGAACAGGCGGTGAACTGGGACTGGTTTTCTGATATTATACGCAAAGCAGGACGCCCGGTTAAGGTGCTGAATTTATTTGCCTATACGGGCGGTGCAACCCTGGCCGCCGCAGCGGCAGGGGCACAGGTGACCCACGTGGATGCCTCAAAAGGAATGGTCGGATGGGCGAAAGAAAATGCCGCATCCTCGGGTCTTCAGGATGCCCCGATTCGCTGGCTCGTAGACGACTGCGTGAAATTTGTCGAGCGGGAAATCCGCCGCGGCAACACCTACGATGCCATTATCATGGACCCGCCATCCTACGGCCGGGGGCCAAAGGGTGAAATCTGGAAGATTGAAGATATGATCCACCCTTTCATCCAGCTTTGTACGAAGATTTTATCCAAAGATGCTCTTTTCTTCCTTGTGAACTCTTATACGACCGGACTTGCCCCGGCAGTCCTGACTTATATGATCGCCACGGAGCTGAATGATTGGGGAGGGCATGTGGAATCTCAGGAAATCGGCCTTCCTGTAAAAAACACAGGCCTTGTCCTCCCCTGCGGAGCTTCCGGACGGTGGGAATATAAATAGAACCCTTTCACATCCTGATATATTTACATGCCGCCAGTGCGGCAGCCGCTCCATCCGCTGCGGCTGTCACAAGCTGGCGGATTTCTTTTGTCCTGCAGTCCCCTGCCGCAAAAATCCCGGGACAGGACGTCACACAATCCTCCCCTGCCCGGATAAATCCATTTTCATCAAGTTCAACAATATCTGCAAAATTCTCATTTCCCGGAATCTGCCCTACCGCAACAAAAATGCCGGATACCGGAATCGTAAAATCTTCACCCGTTTTTTTATTATTAAGAATTACTCCGTCCACCATAAATTTCCCGGAAATGTCCTTTACCACCGCACTCATGATAAATTCCACATTTTCTTTTTTCCGAAGCTGTTCCACAAGCCTGTCCTCGCCGCGGAACTCATCTCTTCTGTGTACCAGATAAACTTTACTGCAATAAGCGGACAGAAACAAGGCATCCTGCAGTGCTGTGTTGCCGCCTCCGATGACTGCCACATCTCTTCCTCTGAAAAATGCTCCGTCGCAGGTCGCGCAGTAAGACACGCCGGATCCCGTCAGATGCTTTTCTTTTTCCAGCCCCAGATGGCGGTGGGTCATTCCTGTTGCCAGAATGACAGTTTTACAGATATAATCTCCTCTTGATGTCGTAACAAGAAAATTTTCTCCTTCCTTGCGGATTTCCTGTACCTGTGCCGATACAAGCTCCGCCTCCAGCGATTTCGCCTGCTCAGACAGATTCATGGAAAATTCAAATCCACTGATGACGGCGATCCCCGGATAATTTTCCACCCTCGCGGAAGAAGATATCTGTCCGCCATATGCCGTCCCTTCAAACACGATTGTTTTCTTTCCTGCTCTCTGACCATATATTGCAGCGGTCAGCCCTGCCGTCCCGCCGCCTACAATTCCGATATCATACATACAGATTCCCTTCTTTCAATAGTTTAGAGTTTTCCTGAAACTTCGGCACACGCCTTCATCGCTTCGATCACTGCGCTTCGGAATCCTTTTCCCTCCAGCACACGGACCGCTTCTATGGTCGTTCCCGCCGGAGAGCATACCATATCCTTCAGTTCTCCCGGATGCTTCCCTGTTTCCAGAACCATTTTGGCACTCCCGTACACCGCCTGTGCCGCGAACCGGTACGCCTGTGCCCTCGGCATGCCGTCCGCGACCGCCGCATCCGCCATTGCCTCAATCATCATAAACACATACGCCGGGGAGCTGCCGCTCGTGGAGACTACGACATCCATCAGCTTTTCCGGAACGATTTCCACTTCCCCGAACGTGCCCAGGATTGCCAGTACCGCTTCTTTCTCCTGCTGCGTCACGAATTCATTCGGACATGCCGCCGTCATTCCTTCCCCCACCAGGGCCGGAGTATTCGGCATTGTACGGACGATTTTAACATTTTTCCCGAACTGCTCTTTCAGCCAGGAAAGTGTTTTCCCCGGTGCAATAGTAACAACGATTTTGTTCTCTGTTACCGCGTCCCTGATTTCTCCGATCACTTCTGCATAATACTGAGGTTTCACGGAAAGAAACATAATATCTGCATTGTCAACTACTTCTATATTATTGTCCGTGACCCGGATTCCATACGCAGCTTTCACCTTTTCACGTCCCGCTTCCAGGACATCTGCCCCGATGATGTCATCCGCCTTGACAATTCCTTTTTTCAAAATCCCACCGATAATCGCACCTGCCATATTACCGGTTCCTATAAATCCCAGCTTCATCTTTTATTCCTCCTTCGCCGTCCTGTCTCCTGAATGTTCACCTATCTGACCGAAAACCCTTTTTCTCTTTTCAGCGGAATTTCCTCTGTATCCATCCATTCGATAGAAATATAATGTCCATGACTCAAATTGACCAGAAGTTTATTGATCAACTGCTCCGGTCCCTGGACTTCCATTGTCACTGTGTCGTCCCACTCATTACGGACCCATCCCGTCAGTCCGAGGGACTGCGCCAGATAACGCGCTGTATATCGGAATCCCACTCCCTGGACTCTCCCGTGGAAAACGATATGCTTTCTTACTTCTTCCATATGCGCCCTCCCTGTGTACTTTACTTTACGGCATCCTCATATTGTGTTTCCTTAAAACCAACAAGAACTTTTTTCTCTGTCACAAGAATCGGCCGCTTCACCAGCATCCCGTCTGATGCAAGCAATTCATACTTCTCATCATCCGTCATATCCGTAAGCTTTTCCTTCAAATTCATTGATTTATATAAAAGGCCGCTCGTATTAAAAAACTTTTTCAGTTCCAGACCGCTTTTCTTATGCCATTCCCTCAACTCTCCGGCTGTCGGATTCTGTTCCTTTATATCACGCATTTCATAGGAAATCTCATGCTCATCCAGCCATTTCTTCGCCTTCTGACAGGTCGTACATTTCGGATAACAAACAAATAACATCTTTATTCCCTCCACGATATTTTCTTTTCTATATATTACACTATATTATTTTCATTTTCGCAACCATCTTTTACCACTTCCAGCATAATTTTTATTGCCCGTCCGACTTCAGCATGATATAATTTTATCAATGATGTGGTTCTGATTATAAAGGTTTTCCTGCGTAAGAAGGCACGAATATCTGAAAAATATAAGGGAAAATGTCCCCTTTTTTCTCATGCCTGTGCCTGTATACGCACAGGCTTTCTTATTCATGACAATAGTATCTCGCGAAGCATGAATTCTATTGTTTGCCCAAAAAACCCGTACGGCATTTTGCCGCCCGCAGGACGAATCAGCAGATGTACGGAATGTACATAAATATCAGGAGGTTGCCATGGAAACAAGAATTGCTTTAATCGGAATTGTAGTAAATGATATGGATTCCGTCGAGAAGCTTAACCATTTATTGAGCCAGTACGGGCAGTACATTATCGGGCGTATGGGAATCCCATACCGGGAAAAAGGTATTTCAATCATCAGCGTGACACTGGATGCGCCGGGTGATGCCATAAGTGCCCTGTCCGGAAAGCTTGGGATGCTGCCCGGCGTCAGCACAAAAACTATTTATGCAAAAACAAACTAACGTACCGTTCAAGTCTCTGGTAAAAATATCAGGACCCCGGTACGGCCGGCTGCGCCCATACAGACGGCAGCAGCGGACAAAAGAAACAGGGAGGATTTTAAAATGTATGATGTAACTTCAAAATGTGCGGATGATTTTATTAATCATGAGGAAATTCTGGAAACGCTGGCTTACGCCGACGAAAACTGCCGGAATATAAAAATGATAGACGCTTTGATCGAAAAGGCAAAACTAAGAAAAGGGCTTTCACACCGCGAGTCATCCGTTTTGCTCGCCTGCGATATCCCGGAAAAAAATGAAGAGATTTTCCGGCTGGCAGAACAGATCAAAAAGGACTTTTACGGCAATCGAATCGTAATGTTCGCGCCATTGTATCTTTCCAATTACTGTGTCAACGGGTGTACCTACTGCCCGTACCATCTGAAAAATAAACATATCGCCAGAAAGCAGCTTACCCAGGAGGACATCCGCCGTGAGGTCATTGCTCTGCAGGATATGGGGCACAAACGCCTTGCTCTGGAGGCAGGGGAAGACCCGGTACGCAATACAATGGAATATTATCTGGAATGTATTAAAACTATTTACAGCATCAAACACAAGAACGGAGCAATCCGCCGTGTAAATATTAACATCGCAGCCACGACTGTCGATAATTACCGGCTGCTGAAAGAAGCGGGGATCGGCACATATATTTTATTCCAGGAGACTTATCACAAAGAAAGCTATCTGGCACTCCATCCGACCGGACCAAAGCATGATTACAACTATCACACAGAGGCTATGGACCGTGCAATGGAAGGCGGCATCGACGATGTGGGGCTTGGCGTATTGTTCGGACTGGACAAATACCGGTATGAATTTGCAGGACTTCTGATGCATGCCGAACATCTTGAGGCAGCAGTCGGCGTCGGCCCGCACACCATCAGTGTCCCGCGTCTGAAACGCGCCGATGACATTGACCCCGACCAGTTTGACAACGGCATCGACGATGATATTTTTGCAAAACTGGTCGCATGTATCCGCATTTCCGTCCCCTACACCGGCATGATCATTTCCACAAGAGAAAGCCAGAAAACAAGAGAACGCGTCCTGCATCTGGGCATTTCCCAGATAAGCGGAGCCTCCCGCACAAGTGTCGGCGGATATTGTGAGCCGGAGCCGGAAGATGAAAAATCTGAACAGTTCGATGTCAGCGATACCCGTACACTGGATGAAGTCGTACGCTGGCTCATGGAAATGGACTATATCCCGAGTTTCTGTACTGCCTGCTACCGGGAAGGACGTACCGGAGACCGCTTCATGTCACTGTGTAAGAGCGGACAGATTCAGAACTGCTGTCACCCGAATGCACTGATGACTTTAAAAGAATATCTTATGGACTATGCCTCTCCGGCAACAAAAGCCATCGGTGACAAGCTGATCGAACGGGAAGTATTAAATGTACCGAATCCTAAGGCAAGAGCCGTTGTTCTTGAAAACCTGCGGCTGATTGAGCAGGATAACCGCAGAGATTTCCGTTTCTGATTTTACAGATACCATACGCAGATAAGGAGAATACCTATGAGCTTAAATTCAACGCCTTCCGCCGACAGAATGCACATCGGGATTTTCGGCAAGAGAAATGCAGGAAAGTCCAGTATTATCAATGCCATTACAGGGCAGAACCTTGCAATTGTCTCGGATGTCAAAGGCACCACCACAGACCCTGTGCTCAAATCCATGGAGCTGCTTCCACTTGGTCCCGTCGTCATTATTGATACCCCGGGGCTGGATGACGAAAGCCTGCTCGGCCCGCTACGTGTCCAGAAGGCTTTTCAAATGTTAAATAAGACCGACATTGCCGTCCTGGTGATCGACTGCACTGCCGGTGTTACAAAAGAAGACCTTCTGATTCTGGAAAGAATCAAAAGTAAAGAAATCCCCTGCGTTGTCGCTTTCAACAAGGCAGATTTGTGGGGAAAAACAGATACTCCCGGCGAAATTGCGCCTGAGGCTTTACCTGCAATCCCTGAAGACTATCTTAGGCAGCTTGAATCCGCCGGAGTTGCTGCCGGCTGCTGTATCGCCGTCAGCACTGCAACAGAAATGAATATCTATGAATTAAAGGAACTGATCGCAGCACAGGTAACTGATCCTGATAAAAACCGACGCATTGTAGGGGATCTGATCCATCCGTCAGATTTTATCATTCTTGTTGTGCCGATCGATTCTGCCGCACCGAAGGGACGGCTGATCCTGCCGCAGCAGCAGACGATAAGAGATATTCTGGATACAGAAGCCACAGCAATCGTCGTGAAAGAAACCGGCCTGAAAGAGACGCTGGAACAGCTCGGCAAAAAACCGGCGCTTGTCATCACTGACAGCCAGGCCTTTGAAAAGGTATCTAAGGATGTACCTCCGGAAATCCCGCTTACCTCTTTTTCTATTTTATTTGCGCGCTATAAAGGTAATCTTAAGCTTGCAGTAAACGGCGCATATGCCTTGAACGAGCTTGAGGACGGAGACACTGTACTGATATCCGAAGGCTGCACCCATCACCGCCAGTGTGACGATATCGGCACGGTAAAACTGCCAAAATGGATACGGAAATATACCGGGAAAATCCTGAACTTTGAATTTACAAGCGGCACCGAATTTC
Source organism: Lachnospiraceae bacterium (assembly GCA_004556565.1). GTDB lineage: Bacteria > Bacillota > Clostridia > Lachnospirales > Lachnospiraceae > Schaedlerella. The sequence continues at coordinate 7,275 of SFGN01000060.1, forward strand.
CGCAGGATTTAAGTAAATACCGCATGGTCATACACTGCGGCGGATGTATGCTCAATGACCGGGAAATGAATTACCGCCTGAAATGTGCCGAAGACCAGGGTATTCCGATCACAAATTACGGAATTGCCATCGCACATATGCAGGGTATTCTGGAGAGAAGCACAGAGATGTTCCTTCGTTCATAATGAAATATCCTTATAATTCACAAGATTCTTGGCAACTCAAAAAAGGATGGCTTACTGCAGCCATCCTATTCTCTTCTCAATGCTTCTATCGGATTCAGTTTGGACGCTTTCACTGCCGGAACAAGCCCGAATACGATCCCGATGATCATTGAAAATCCTACTGCGATCACACAGGCCGGTACGCTGATGGCGACAGGCGTTCCCATCACTCCCGACAAAATCCGCGCAAGCACGATTCCGCTCACCACGCCGATGAGCCCTCCGAGGCTCGTAAGTACTGCTGCCTCTGTCAGGAACTGCATAAGAATCCGCCTTCTTCTCGCACCGATCGCTTTTTTCAGTCCTATTTCTCGTGTGCGCTCCGTCACGGAAACCATCATAATATTCATGACACCTATTCCTCCCACCAGAAGAGAAATCCCTGCGATCCAGATTAACTGGCGGTTTGCGGCAGCGGACAATTCCTGGATATCCGCAGCCTGCTTCAGCAGATCATCCGCCTTATATTCACAGGCTGTATTCGTAATCTTTGTCGAATTCAGGCTTTCCGCTACATTATTTCCCGCAACAGTCATATCGTCCGTAGATTTGGCACGGACAGATACATATTGAGGTTCATCATAGCGGCAGATGATCGGCCAGCAGTCATCCGGCACAAACACCGCGCCGGACGAAGTGTCTGCATACATCCAGTAATCCTCGATACTGTTGATCGTCGGCGATGACGTATTGTTTTTTGAAACAACGCCCACCACGGTAAACGGCTCTCCGCTGATTTCCAGTGTTTTGCCGACCGGATTCTCTCCCTGAAAAAGTTGTTTTGAAACTTTATCATCTACTACGGCGACCTTACGTCTTTCTTCATAATCTTTTTCCAGAAAGCTTCTTCCGTAATTGATCTGATAATCATTAACCGTAAAATAATGGCTGTCAATCCCGTAAAGGCTTCCTGTAAAAGCAGTATTGACATAATATACGCTGTTTGTGTAATTACGGATATGATAAAAAGATACTTCCTTTACGCCGTCCAACTCCTCCAGTGCCAGCCGGTCTTCCTCGTCCATCACCGCCACACCGTCCGGAACACCCATATATTCCATATCAATCTCATAACCGTCCTGCATCAGACGTACCGTCACAACATTATTCCCTGAACCGATCAGATTTTCCTTAATCTGTTCATTTGTTCCTTTTATCGTAGAAACGATCGTGATGATAGATGCAATCCCGATGATAATACCAAGCATTGTAAGAAGTGAGCGGAGCTTATGTCCCCAGATCCCCTGAAATGCCAGTCTTATGTTTTCAAACATTCCCCACTCCCCCTTTCCTTCCGCTGTCACTGTAAAATTCATCCATCGTTGACTCATTTGTCTTCGCACCGTCCTCCACGTCTTTTCCGTAGGGGAATGCAACATAATCGTCCATGGAAATCCCGCCGCGGATTTCAGTATATGCGCCGTACAAATCCCGCCCGGTCTGCACGGTACGCTGCTCCAGCCGTCCGTCTTTATTTCTTAAATATACAAAGCTTCTGCCGTTTTCTGTCCGGATGAACTGATTTTCAAGATAAAATCCTCCGCCTTCCTCCCCGCTGCTCTGATAGGAAATGTCAACATATTCATTTTCCTGCAGTGACGCTGATTCATCGACAAACACCTTGAACGGATAATAGGAAACTGCCGGATTGCCGTCTGACCAGGAATTTGCATTCGTAGTGGGATATTCTGAAATTTCAACCACAGTTCCTTCACAGAATGTGCCGGTCATATATGAATTTACCTGCACAGTCTGACCGATCCGGACTTTTCCCAACTCCAGCTCACTCATGGCAACATCAATATAATATCCCCCGCCTGCAGATACTTCCAGCACCGGCTCGCTATTCCCGTATGCCTCGTCCGGGTCCCTGACGGCCTTGACCGTACCTGTCACTGTACTGCGCACCACACCGTCTGAAGCTTCTTTTTCCTGCCGTGACAATTCAACAGCCGCTATGCGGATTGAAACATCAAGATCTTTGATTTCCTGCTCTTTTTCCGTCCTCATTTTTGCCAGTTCTTCCGCCGTATATTCTGAGCCGGTTTCTTCATAATACGGCTCCGGCGCAGATTCATAATTCTGTAATTCTTCCGGTATCTCCGGCACAAACAACTGTGTGCTGATTTTCCCGTCTTCCGCACTTCTCACAAGATGAAGCCCCCACTTATTCACAATCTGACCGTTCAGTGCGTTATTCTCCCGTATGATCAGAACTACATAAGATTCATTCTGTTCCGTTCGTCTGCCGTTTTCATCTGTTCCTGCTCCGGATTGCAAAACCGGAAACATCTGATTCAGCAATTCTTCCCGCAGGCTGTCCCCTTCTCCCCACAGGTAATAAAACGGGTCCTCTTTTGTGCCTTTCCCCTGCAGAAGTTTCGGTGTTGCCTGCGGTTCATAAACAATTTCCGGCGCGGAAGGGGTAACCAGCGTTCTGGAATAAGGTCTCATGTTTTTGATTTTTGTCAGCTCATTTTCTGCCTGTTTCTTCTGAACTTCCAGTTTATTCAATGCTGTCCTTGCTTTTTGAAGCTCCAAATCTGAAAGCGTCGTGTCATACGCAAGAAGCGGGTCACCTTCTTTCACATTTTGTCCTTCCTGCACATACACATCCTTCACTGTCTGCGTATCTGAAAGAATCACCTTCTGAATCTTATCTGTCGTCACCATGCCGGAGGTCTGAGAGTTTTCGCCATATATATTCATCGTGGAAAAATCCGACACGGCATATACATTGACAGGTTTTTTTTGCGTATTACGCACAATTATTATGCCGCCGCATCCTGACGCGATAATACAGATTATAATCACCGTGGTGATGATGGTCCGTTTTATTTTTTTACTCATCTGTATTGCCTCCTGCCTGTTCCTCCTGTCTGTTTTCTTCTCCTGCCGTCTGTTCATATGTCCCATCTGCAAGTTTTTCTTTCTGCATTTCAGCCGGATTTCCATATTCTTGAATTTCTGAAGAAATAGTTTCATTTTCTGACAAAACACCATCTCGGATGTACCAGATTTTCCCTGCGTTTTCCGCCACATTGCGGTCATGGGTTATCATGATGATAGTCGATCCATTACGGTGAAGCTCTTCAAATAATTCCATGATCTGCCTTCCGGATGCTGTATCCAAAGCTCCGGTCGGCTCATCTGCCAGAAGAACCTTCGGTCTCCCCACAATTGCCCTTGCAATTGCAACCCTCTGGCACTGTCCGCCTGAGAGCTGGTTCGGCAGGAACGACATTCTTTCTTCAAGCCCCACTATTTTCAGAGCTTCCATGGCCCGCTCCCTGCGTTCTGCTTTTTTGACCCCTGCATAGACAAGAGGCAGCGCCACATTCTCCAGCGCCGTCAGCTTCGGAAGCAGATTAAAAGACTGAAATACAAATCCTATTTCCTGATTTCTCACATCCGCAAGTTGGTTGTCGCTAAGTTTTGTCATATCCCTTCCATTCAGGAAATAAGTACCGGAAGTCGGTATATCCAAACATCCGATCAGATTCATCAGTGTCGTTTTTCCTGAGCCGGACGGTCCCATAATTGCCAGGTACTCACCTTCTTCCACCTCAAAATTAATATTTTTCAGTATCTTTGCAACCGATTTGCCAACGGGATAATCTTTACAAATGTCATGCATCTCAAGAATCATTCTAATCCCTCCCCGGTATCTTGTTCTGCTCCCGGTACGCCCTGTATATCTTCCGTGTCCGTTACAGCTCCGTTTTCCATGCCTTCCTGTATCTCGCCATCCATAACCGGCATACCGCTCTCCTCAGAAATCACAGACATATCGTCGCCCATTTCTGAGGCATCAAAAGCGTTCTCGTCATATTTCACACAACTCATACCTTCTTTCAGGCTGTCTGACGGAAATGAAATATAATCCGTTACTTCAAGCCCGCTTTCTATCACATATGTATCTGCCGCTTCGTCGTAAGCCCCAAGCCCTACTTCCCGCTTTTCAAGCTTTCCTTTACCATCCTGTGCCCACACCCAGGGTGTGGTGTCCAAATCATTGATGTAATATGACGGCAGCTGAACCTGACTTTCATCCCGGTCTTCTCCCTGGCCATAATCGGGCTCTATGTATACATGCTGTCCCAGAATCAATCCTTCATCACTTTCCAGTTCCACATAAAACGGATATTTATTTGATACTGTTGTCGTATCTGAACTGCCCATACCATAATAAGAATTGGAATTTCCGGACTGTATCGGGTTTTCCCATTCAATCTTTGTTACCGTACCCTTCCATGTGGAATCATCCACGCGGGAACGCACAATCACCGGCTGCCCTTCCTGTAGGGCTGCCGCGTTGCTTTCATTCACATAACCGTTAACCCGGTAGCTTCCGGTCTCAACAACTGTCATGTAAGGCAGTGGATTCCCGTAATTATCCGCAGAGCTTTCGGTATTGATGCTTTGGACATGTCCGTCCACCGGGGATTTCACTTCAAGATTGTTCAGCGTTGCCTCCATCTTCTGAATTTCCTTCTCTTTCAGTGAAATATTATAATTTGTCTCCATAATTGCAGTATCTACTTCCTGGATCTCCAGCGTATAGGAAAGCTGTTGGTCTGCTCCTGCCTTCGCTTTTTCCGCCTCAAGGGAAGCACGCTCATTATTCTTTGCAGTAACCGTATTTCTCAACTGCTCCAGCTCAAGCCGTGCCTTCTCAAGGTTCAATGTGATCTGCTGTGTATCATAAACAAACAAAACCTGGTCTTTTTTCACCTCGTCCCCCGCCTTTACCCTGACTTCGGAAACTGCCTGTTCTTCGCTTTTATTAATTTTTGTCTCGCTGCGTGGAACGGTGACGCCCGCAAAACGCTCAGTCCGACCCACAGAGCCAAACCCGCAGATCATGGAAACCGACTGAACCGAAGCCTCCTCCGTACTTTCTTTTGTACACCCCGGCAGCAATAATACTGCCATGATTACTGTTAAAATAACTGCCCCTTTTTTCATTGCTGTTTATCCTCCCTTTCCGGCATGGCCAGGCTGCCCCCGAAAATGCCTTGCTCTATTTGAATACCCGCTTATGCCGATTTCATCATATCGCATATACCCTGCAATTTTCTTTGTTATAATCTTAAGGTTTCTTTAAGGTTTTCAGAAAGTTTCAGAACGAATCAGCCTGAAGACGATTTATTATTTAATGGACTGATATTCATCCGCATTGACAAACTGCCGGAAATAGTGTGTAATAATTGATAATATATTCTGATTTTTTTGCGGTATGATCAAGAGAACGGAAGTTGTGGCACTTATACGCTTCATCTTTCGTCTGAAAAAGAGGTGACTGATTTGCAGGAAACAAAATACATAACTATAATTTCAAACAGAAAAAAAATCGTGCTCAGCATCAACACGATCCTTTACGTACTTATGACAGGAAAAAATGCCGAAATCCACGTTTTCGGAGATAAAATATATGAAACAAGAATGACCCTTGGAGAGCTTGAGCAAAAACTCGGAGACGGTTTTATAAAAGTACACCGCGGTTGCATCGTGTCCGCAATGGCGATACACGATATTACCGATAATATTAACCTCAGCAATGGTGAATCTCTGGAATACACGATACGAAAGAAAAACGAGATTATTCAACAGCTGCATTTAAAACAGCAGAGCATCATTAACAGCTTCACCGGGGAAGATACCCCCTCAACGCAGGAAGAATACCGCAAGTATTACAGCAGCTTTGATAATCTTCCATTTGCCTTCACAGATATCGAGATGATATTCAATGAGCAAAGCCATGCCGTGGACTGGATTTTCAGATACGGCAACCCTGCTTTGGCAAAACTTGAAAAAATGCCGCTGGATCAGCTCGTCGACAGTTCCTTTGGCAGTCTGTTCAGCAACATGGATTCCAAATGGCTGCGGAGCTACGAGCGTGCGACGCTTTACGGGGAAATACTGGAGATAATCGACTATAGCCCTGAAATAGATACCTACCTGAAAGTAATATGTTTTCCGACTTTCAAAGGTCACTGTGGGTGCATTCTTTTTAATATCTCGGAGATACAATTTACCAAAAACAGCAGCGATGCCGAAAAAGCACTGATGCTCTATTTCGGGAAGCCGCCGTCCAAAAATGCGTGAAAATCACACATATTATATTCAAAACTCAAAAATGGTCCACCGGACCATTTTTTCATATGTTTTGCAACTATATTATGATTCACACCGCTTTAACGTCGTTTTACGCCATGTTTATTGACAAGAATCACACAAAACTGTATAACAAAACAATCATAATGTTTATTATTGTGATTTCTAATTACTGTGGTTTCAATTTGGTTTCAATTGTTATTAAAGTTGTAGTCCCTGCATTTTATTAAACATTATAAGTGTATAGGGAGAAAAGGAAATGAAAAAATATGATTATTGGGCCAATAAAAAAACTCAAGCGACAGCGGCTTTTTTTCAGGTAGTACATCGTTCGCAAAATAACTCGACTAATGCGCAGAACGTTTTGAGAGTGCTATTCAAAAAACGAAGGCGTAGCGGGCTACGTCGAGGCTTTTTGAGTGATTTGATTGACATTGCAGGTTGAAATTATTATAATATAAATGAATATTTGCTTTTATTTGAGAATAGAGGGAATCTATTGCGCAACGTGAATGTCTTTTCAGGTGTTGACAGGCGTTATTATTATGAAATACAACCCGAAAGCAAGGTCAGGTACTCTGACAGAATAAAGTAAATTCAAAAATAATATGTTAGCAGGAAGAACGAAACTTAAAAAAATAACACAAGGAGATATCAAATGAATATTGCTATTATTGAGGATTCTAAGAACGACCGGGCACATCTACTTGCCCTATTGGATGAGTTCTTTGACAGATATAATATCATCCCAACAATTGATACATATACATCTTCAGAAGATTTTCTGGCTGCGTTTGAACCAGAAAAATATGATTTGTGCTTTATTGACATCTTTCTTCCGGGAATGAACGGCATGCAGGCAGCTGAGAAGATTTACCGGCTTGACCGCAACTGCATCCTGCTGTTCGTGACACATACAGATCAGTTTTTAGCGGACGGGTATCGGGTGAGAGCTCTGCGTTATTTTATAAAACCAATTACTATGGCTCATCTTAATGATGTATTGCCGGAATGTATCGAGCAGATTTCCGGAGGTGACAGACGGCTGACCATTCAAATCAACTGGAAGGATTACGAAATCCCTTTCCGCAAAATTTATTATGTAGCTTCTTCCACCAGAACCGAAATTCATTTAAAAAACGGCGTCTTCCCCCTGCCTTCCCGTAAAAGCTTCAGCGGCGTCGTTGCCCCGCTTCTTGCGGATTATCGCTTTATAACATGCAGCAGGGGAGTTGTCGTAAATATGGCGCATGTCAAAAATATCACCAAAGACCATTTTCTAATGGACAATGGTGATTTAGTACCGATAAGCCGGAGACAATTTTCAACTGTTAAAGACCATTTTATAAATTTTCAGTTCGAGCATTTGTTTTAACATTTTAGCGAATGGCCGCAGCTGATTCAGTATAGTAACACATCTGTCCTTTGTCAAACAGAAAAATAAGTATGCAGCATCATTCATTGCTCCAGTAAATTTCTGTCCCGTCACTAATTGCTGTGATCGTTCCCAGCTTATCAGTGCGGTAAACCTGTACATCCATATCCTCCAGACGGGCCAGCACCTCCGCATGGGGATGCCCATAACGGTTTCCCTCCCCGCAGCTTATGACCGCCCAGATTGGATCTGCCGCTTCAAGAAATTCTTCTGAAGTGGCAGTACCGCTTCCATGATGGCCACACTTAAGAACATCACATTCCAGATTTTCCTCAAAATATTCAGCCATTACCTTTTCAGACTTTTCTTCCGCATCCCCGCACATAACAAAAGAATTATCTCCATGAACCAGCCGAATGCCGATAGATGCGTTATTCATATCATTCTTTCGTATTGTCTCCGGCCACGGGCACAAAATCGTGAACTCAGCGTCTCCCAGCTCATAGACTTCTTCCGGCTGCGGGTGTATGACCGGGATTTCCTGCTCTTCAATGGCCTGCATTGTTTCTTCATATGTAACCGTGTCATTGGCAATATCCGGCATCATCACCTGCGACACTTCCACGGCGCGCACCACATTATCCGCACCGCCGATGTGATCCTCATCCGGATGAGTAAGAATCAGATAATCCAGCTTTGAAATTCCCTGATTTATTAGATACGCAGCAACAGTCTCACCTTTCCGGTTATTTCCGGCATCGATGACCATGCAGTGCTCTCCCGTTCGTATGATTGTGCAGTCACCCTGTCCCACATCCAGAAACGTCACAGTCATTTCCCCGTCAGATGAAAAACTTTCAATCACATCTTCTTCATCACTATTTTGTCCGGCAGCCTGCTGATTTTCCTCCAATTGATATCCTCCGTCCGGGCCAAAAGCTCCCGCCGGCTCTTCAAAATCTCCTGAAGCACATCCTGTCAGGCACAGAACAAATGCCGACAACAATAAATACTTTTTAAGCTTTTTTAACATTGTTTCACTCCCCTTTCGCCTCATTATAGTACAGATTCATTTTTTTAACAAGTTAAGGGATTTTCCATCTGAGTTATAACAAGGGAACGAAATTTCTTATGTCAATCGAGTAGGAGGGAGTGATTAACTCCCGTCCTCTCACACCACCGTGCGTACCGTTCGGTACACGGCGGTTCTTTAGTTTTCGCAAACTACCAGAT
>SFGN01000262.1 GCA_004556565.1 Lachnospiraceae bacterium
CCTTAATCAAGAGCAATTGATAAGATGCCAGAAGAGAAAATCAGGAAGGCTTTATTCAGGACACCTGCTTCAGCAGAGAGGTGCAGAAGCAATCACCAGGTTCCCTTGTTCACCTGCTCACTGAGCAGGGGTGAGCTAGTTCCTTCTATGGGGTGAGGGTAGGGGCATGTCCAGGGGTTGGGCCAGGGGGGTGGCTGAGGTGGTTTTCCCTCCCCTTTAGTGGTGGTGCATGTAGGGGGTGTGCATGGTACCCTGCTTTTGCTCTCTGTTCTTCAGAAGTGGAAGTTTTTTTTTTCTCACAATTTGTCCCAAATGAGCAAGCACATATTTCTTTTTCATCCTTTATACTTTTGCTGTATTTCATTCTCCAGGAGATGTTTGTCCAGGTGCAACCACTGCAGCCCCTGCAGCCAAGGGTGCCAGGTCCCAACCTGTATCAGTAAGAGAGGCAGTTGGATATTCAAGGTATATAGGACTTTGTCTGTAAAACTTTAGACTATGTGTATATCTAGGTATGTAAATTTAGGTGGCCTGTTTGTAGAGTTATCAGGCTGAGTGTAGAAATGTGCATGTGTGTCCAATACGTATATATTTACACACACACACACACACACGTGTGATGTCCTTTGCTTACATAACTGAGGTGAGAGTTGAGGATCCCACTCAGAGTGTAAGTGGATTGTGTGGATTCCATATTCATATGGAAGGGTGTGAACTTCATTGGAACTGGTTCATACTAGCTTGGGAGAATCAGCTCTGTGTTTGGTAACATCAGGTTGGTAGTTTGAATTTTCTCGTGCTTGGAATATTTAGACCATGTAGATACCATAAATGAAGTCTTACCTGACTTTCCTGGAGATAAGCATTTACCAGCACACTGCTCATCTGTGTCTGGATGTATGTATGTGTCAAGCAAGAATTTTCAGGCATCAGTTTATATGTACGTATGGGACATTTTATGTGAATTGTGAGTGGGGGATCAGGGGCTTGTATGTGTGTACTGACCCTTCATTCTGAATCACGGCATTGCTCCTGTCAGGTTGAGTCATTCTTTCGGGTCAAAGAATTCCCCCCTCCCCCAGTGCTGGTGACTTCCAGTGGAAATGATGCAGATGGATTTAGGGGCATCTGTACCTTAGGCGGGTGGACACGCCTTCAACATTTGTATGGTCCTAGAATCTGGGGCCCTAGAAGGGTGAGCCTGGTGGACAGATGGCCATGTAGAGCAGATCCTTCACAGGTGTGTGGTTGGCATGACAAGCAGCAGTCAGGAAGTCATGGGGATTCATGGATAAGTGATAAGGTGGGCAAGTGCTCTCTCAGGAAAATCCCCTGAGAATCCGTTGGGCAGTCACAGGTGTTTCTGGCTCTTCTGTGGCACAGCTGGTAGGCAAGGACACCCTGCACATGCAGTCCAGGTGGTTCAAGTCTCTAGAGCCATGTGTCCCTGTGCCCAGTTGCCCCAGGAGGGTGCGAACTATTGTGGGTCAGGCTGGTAAGCTGTATCAATAATTCTCCACCAACCTATCTGTATGGAAACCTAGGTCCTCAGGGATAGGCAGGACCTCAGGGATCAGTGAGCTGACAAGGACAAAGGTGGGGAGGGCTTGTCTCTAAGGGAGGCTTGAGGAGTGAGGCCTGGAGAGCCTGGGGAGTCCTACTCTGAGGAGATATGGCTCCAATATTCCCAAACCCTTTAGACATGGTCCTTGTTCTTTTCTGAAGGTTCAGGATCCTTCTGGCAGTGGGAAGATCATCCCAGTCTCGTGGTTCTCAGATCGGATGACTTGAGCCTTTTTTCCTCCTATTCTACCTCCAACCGCAAACCCATCAAGGAGCCCCATGATCACTGTGTCCACCAGCTGACCCTACAGCCACCTCCTGCCTCCCCTGGACCCATCTGTTTTGACGCAGCCCATGGATTCCATGCTGGGAACTGCTGGTGAGAGCTATAGCTCTCCATTTGGCTTGGAATGAGTTTTCAGTCCCCATTCTTTGGGATTTGCTGGTTCAGCCTTTTCCCCAGTCCAAGAGTCCCTGGAGTTGGTGGTGGAGCATCCCAGGCCTTCTTGTGCATCTGCATCTCTAGGTGCAGTGCTCAGAGGGAAGTTCATAGCAACACAGGCCTTCCTCAACAGAGAAGAAAAATCTCAAATTGAAAACTGAACCCACCACCTAACAAATTGAAAACTGAACCCACCACCTAAGTGAATTAGATAAAGAAGAACAAACAAAACCTAAAGTCAGCAGAAGGAAGGTAATCATAAAGATCTAAGAGGAAATCAATAAAGTAGAGATTCAAAAAACAATAGAAAAAATCCATCAAACCAAGAGCTGGCTCTTTGAAAAGATAAACAAAATAGACAAACCTCTGGCTAGACTCACCAAGAAGAGGAGAGGGAAAAAACCCAAATATACAAAATGAAAAAGGAGAAGTCACAACTGATGCTACAGAAATACAAAAAACCATAGACTACTATCAATAATTATATGCCAACAAATTCAACAACCTTGAAGAAATGGACATCTTTCTAGAGACTTACAGCCTGCCAAAACTGAATCAAGAAGAAACAGCTCAACTGAACAGATGGATCACTAGAAATGAAATTGACTATGTCATAAAAACATCCCCTACAAATAAAAGTCCAGGACCATATGGCTTCACAGGA
>SFGN01000263.1 GCA_004556565.1 Lachnospiraceae bacterium
GCTATGACCGCCTGGTGCGGCGGTGGTCCAGGGCTTATCATCGGCAAAACGTTGTTTATTTAAACTGGCGATGGCGACAAAACGGTTGTAGGACTCATCCGCACGGATGCCGATCATCATCGCCGCCGGACGTTTTTGTGAAAACCATTCGGCAAACTCACGTACAAATTGTTCGAAGGTCATGCCAGGCTGGTAAAAGCAGAAAAAGTCAGGATCGGTTATCGCATCTTGCGGGGGCTGACGCACCCATTCGACATCAGGTTCCCAGCACTGCCATTCGGGTTGGAATTGTGAAAGGGAATTTTGCGTCGTAAGCGGGAGCGCAACCCAGTAAAACTCTTCGATGACATCGGTGTACAACTCGCGCAGGGACTGAACATAGTTAATGGTGCAAGAGAATTGCGCCTCCCAGTCGATAAACAAAACGCAGATTTTTTTGCCCATTTGTCGGGCAAGTTCGGCTGTCAGATGCAGCATTAAACCAGAGTCTTTGCCGCCAGAAAATGAGACACAAACGCGGGGTAGGGTGTTGAGTGTCCAGGTAATACGCTCTCGTGCAGCTTCCAGAATATTGAGCGGAAGAGGAATTTTATAAATAGACATCTGAAGACGCTCTCTGAACGTTACAGGGTGATCAGTGAGATAAGTCTGTTAATTATAAAGTAAACACTGCAAAGCAGAGTGTTTTATTTTTCATTCGCGCTGTGAATAAATAGATGAAAGTTATAGTAGCTGTCTGTAGTTATATATCAAAAACTCTCATTTAGACGGTCAATAAATCGGGAGAACACCAAATTATTTAAAGAAGATTTATTATAGGAAATGTAAAGCTTTATTGAAGGTAACGGATGTTCTAGTTTTATCTCTTTTAAATTAAGAAAGTCACGGTAGGAATTATAAAGTTCATAGGGGACTATTCCCAGTAAATCTGTAACTGCAATGCTATTAATGATTGTCAGCAAAGAGGAACCACGAAATGAAATTTTGCGATTCATAAACTTCTCGTCTATTTCCATTTGAATATCATCAACTCCTGCTGATTTGGATATTAATTGGGTGAACTCTTCTGCCATAATTTGTTCATAAGTGCTATTGTCAGTAATTCGCGGATGCTTATTACTACAAATTAGAGTATTGCGAATTGTATGCAATGGCATGCAAATGACGGAACGGCTGATCACTGGCATTTGGGTGATCACCAGATCGGCTTTGCGGTGAACCAACAGTTCTTCAGCATTCTCTGCTGACATGAGGATATCATGGCACTCAATCTCGACAGAGGCATCTTGCCGTAGGCAGCGGATCAGCATACTATTATTAGAGCAAGAAATGAGCTGAGGGCCGTAAATAATAAAGTTTTTCTTTAGTTCGGACTTATTGACTATATTAATTGTTTGTTCAAGGCCTTTGAGGTTTTTCTCAAGATGGTGATGCAGATTCAACCCTGTTGTCGTCGGCGCGATACCTTTTCCTGAGCGAATGAATAAAGGGTCATTAAATTGCGCACGTAAGCGTTGTAACGACTGGCTCACGGCTGATGGGGTGATATATAGTGATTCAGCAGCTTTGCTAATGCTTAAATGCTGGTAAATACACTCAAATATGACAAGAAGGTTTAAGTCGAACTTTTTCAAGTCGTAGAGATTGGCCATACACTACTCCGGTTATATTTTTCTTCCATGGTATATTCACTTAATCAATGTTTTTTGCGTATATATTTTTATTGATTATATTTTTTTGCTTAACTCAGGATTAAGTTTTTCTAAAATAGCATAGCCACTTAGGGCAGAGCGAGCAATTCATGCTTTTTTAGGATGGTTGAAAAGCAGGGATGTATTTCAACCATCCATGAATTATCTTTTATTTATTCCCCATAATGATATTAAGCGTTTTCTGATCGGGCAACCCCACGGCCTGTTGCAGCGTATTTTCCTTACTCATGTAATAGATCGCTGGTGTGACATTTGCCCCCAGATCGTCCATGAGTTTCTCGTTGGCGCTTAACACTTTCATTTGTTCTGTACTTACGTTTGCAGGCACGTTTAGCTTAAGCTTGCCACCAGAGGATTCATATTCTTGCCAGGTTTTTGCGGGATCTTTGGAGGCAAGAATTGCCGCTGCTGTCGCCGGGCTTTCTGGCTTGATAACCCCAACCAACAATGTTCTCAATTGCAC
>SFGN01000264.1 GCA_004556565.1 Lachnospiraceae bacterium
AACGAGTATGACGGAACTGGAAGGGCATTTGCTGAACGCCTTAGAGCATTTGCAACAGGACTATATGCGGCGGCTGAACGAGTGGGAGAGCGCCTTCGCAGAATTGCAGAAGATGCACGCGGTTACGCAACAGAACAACGCGATACTGAACGAGCGTGTCGTGAACTTGAGTCAGCAGGTGCAGCTATTAGCCGGACAAGTCGACCGCTTGAGTCGGTTATTTATCACGAACAACAGATAAGGGATGAACAGGAGCGTCAGGCGCAGGAGCTTGCCCGGCGCTGGCATGAAGAGCAGGAACCCGAAGCGCGGATCTGGCGTGGCCCGTCAATGGGGATGTGACCGGGGTGCCCCCTGAAATCGAGCCAGTTTGTGGCACGCCCTACCCGGATGGCGCCAATGTTAATGTACGTACATTAGCATTAACAATATCCAAACCTCCCCATTTTGCCCCGTTCGACGGCTGGAACGTGCGAAACTGATCGTCATTCAGTTTCGCGCATAACTATGCATGAGGTTAAAATTTACCAGGCGCGATCGCGGCAGTTTTTCGGGTGGTTTGTTGCTGTTTTTACCTGTCTGCTGCCGTGATCGCGCTGAACGCGTTTAAGCGGTACGCGCAATGCGACGTTATGGTAAATACGGAGTATTTTAATTGCGGGAATTAAAACAACAAAGGCCCGCTGTACTCTATACAGCGGGCCTTTGTTGTATATCTCTGTCGTTTGTCCCCGGGGGGAAGCATTACTGCTAACAAGTCCCGTGAGAAAACTGCGCAATCGTATTGCGCACCATGAACCTATTCTCAACCGCAATCTGGAGGATGATTTTGCTACGATAAAGAGAATTATCGCGTATCGGTGTCAGCATTCATTGGAGTGGATGCTGAAAAACCAGGTGTTACTCCCTCTACTTACACTTAAACCTCTCTAAAAATATAAGTAAGTACTATCGAGGGCTATCATGAACTATGGTGCCCTCTGAGCATAGCTACCCATTACTTCTTCTATGTCATTGAATAATTCATTTCTTAACTCTAAGTATTCTAGTAACTCCATTTCTAATGACTCTGTCGTGAACTTAAATCTAGAAGGATCTTTGATTGAGTTTACTAGTCTTGATAACGCTCTATATGTTTTGAGTGAAGGTTGCATTATAGATGGAAAGTATTTGAAAACCTCTTCATCTCTGTTGAAATTAACTAAAAACTTGTAGTCATCATTTATAAATCTCAAGCATACAGCGTCAAGCTTATCGCCTTTTCTTATTATTATTTCTTTATAGGAAAGATATTTTTCAGAAGATAAGTCCCACATCAAGCGAAAATCTCTCTTTGCGAACGAGTTCGCGTCATCATTGAAAAGAGATGATGTGATGGCTTTGGATAGACCTTCTGTGTTTATCTCTTTGTTGGATGGGTAGTAAATTTTATTAATTGCTTTCATTCTCTCAAATGATGAATATAGGTCATTATGCCACCTTGTTGAAATCACCCCTTTAGTTATATTCTCCTTGCTAAAATTAAGCCCTGTATCAAAAATAAATGCAGCCATCAGTGAATATGATATGTTTTTTATTAACTCAGACTTAAATGGTTCCGCTATGGAGTAGTACAGTGATAAAATAACTAAAAATAAAAGGTATTGTCTTACCTTTCCCGATGAGTATATGTAAAGGCGATATTTATTTATTGATAGTTTTATTTTGTATGGAATGATCTCATTTCTGTCATATCCTCTTCGTGGTGGAGCAAAACAAAAGAAACATGCAGCTATTAATAAAACAAAAAAGATGAACAGTGTAAGCAAGTTCGGCTCCTGTGTATGCTCACTATGCATGATTGTCTTGAGATCTAACGATCCTGAAGGTAGTCTTGTCCGTAAACGAAAAAACCGCCCAGCAAGGCGGCTTTTCGAAGGTTCTCAGAGCAGCAACTCTTTGAACCAAGGTAACTGGCTTGGAGGAGCACAGCCACCAAATCTGTCCTTTCAGTTTAGCCTTAACCGGCGCATAACTTCAAGACTAACTCCTCTAAACGGTTACCAATGGCTGCTGCCAGTGGCGTTTTTACGTGTCTTTCCGGGTTGGACTCAAGACGATAGTTACCGGATAAGGCGCAGCGGTCGGGCTGAACGGGGGGTTCGTGCACACAGCCCAGCTTGGAGCGAACGACCT
>SFGN01000012.1 GCA_004556565.1 Lachnospiraceae bacterium
TTTCACTGCCTTTGCAATTCCTTCGCATTGTGCCCGGTGGTGTGCAAATACTCCAATAATATTATGAGAAGCAATCATTCTCATCGGTTTACTTCTATCGGCACCTTCATTGTCATACGAAATATTCTGGCAGATCCAGTCATGAATTTTTATTTCTTTTTCATAGTCTGTACCTATGGTCAGATTTAACTTTCCTGCCAGGCAGTTCACTTCTTTTTCTATTTTTCGATTATACTCTTTTACCTTTTCTTTTGGGAAAAAGTATTGCGGGCAAATAGCAAAGTGTCCAAACATATCACTGGCACAGCTGCAGGCAGATTGATTCAGGTAATAAATCAGCGGATTATCTTTCGTCATTGCCTCAAAGATCCGTTCAAATGCTTCTTGTGGAAAATCACCCCTGACAGGAATAGGAATAATGTCCTGATGTGCCATTACCCCATCATAAAATGCTCGATAAACCGCCTGATCCTGTTTATTCAGTTGATGGTAATAATAGCGGTCCACGATCACCAGAACACCTTCTCTCTTTTACTCTGCATCAGCGAACATTCGGAATCCGCTTCGCTACTTCCTCATGAAGGCAAACAGCTTTACTGTTCGCCTTCAAAATATGCCATTACGACTGTAATGTCATCGCCACAGCCCAATTCACTGGTCTCTGTCAGCCATTTCTTTAAATTAGCCTGGACCGTCTCAGCTCCATGCTCCCGTATCATTCCAAAATAATCGCTGCATGTTTTCTGAAATTCCACATCTGATGTGTAGCTATTAGCAAAACCATCTGTAGATAACATATACATACATGATTCTTCATCTTCACCATCTCTTCGCCGGATGGAAGCCACAGCTTTTCGCCAGGCATCCGGTTTGGACAGAGAATGTGTCTCAGTGCCCAAAAACTTTTCCGGCTCTACTAAGGCAAACACACCATCTTTCGTAACCAGATTGATGTCACCGTCTCCAATCTGGAAAGAAAAAACAAAGGTATTCGTAATAAGCATTCCCAGCAAAGTGGTGCCATAAAGAGAAAACACGGATGACCATTTAATATTCCCATCATCATCCAGCATCCCCTCTTCTTTATTTTTGTAATAGGATTGCTTTACTCTTGCCTGCCATTCTTCGCAGATGTCCTGTGCAAAACGCATATCCCCTTCCCGATTCAGGAAAGTGATCAGGTTCGACAGACCATTCTCATCTGAACCGTAACTTTGCAGGTAATTCTTCATCACTTCACAGAATGTGTTTACAGCAATAGTAGATCCTCTGTCACTTCGGGGACATTTCTCGCTTCCGTGTCCGTCTGCTACTGCAATGATTACAATATCATCGGATATCTCTACAATCTTTTTGCTGTCCTGGCATGGCAATCCGTTTCTCTGGTGGGTAGCACCTTTGACAATACCGTCACATAAATAGCGCTTCATCCAATTTCCTCCTTACCCTTACCAAACAGCTCCCTCATCAAAATCATCCGGATTCGGGATATTACTCATATCAAGTACTAACGGTGCCCCATTATTTGCCGGTGCAAATGGATCATCGGCAGGTACAGAAGCAGCCGCAGACGGTGTGGATGCTGCAGGCGCAGATACCGGAATGGAATTCATTGGTTTACTGGAAGGAGCAGACACCATGGATGCTGTGGTAGATGCCCATTTGATCATCTTTGCAAGTGCAGTCGCATTATTTGCCTGCAGAACCAGCTCTTTATTTCCGGTAAACTCAATCAGGACATCATCGTCCGCATCCTGTCCGATGGAAATAGCAATCTTCACTGCTTTCCGAAACCAGGGCATACCCTTTAATTTATCTAGGCTTTTCTTATAATCATCCGTTGGCTGACCATCCGAAAGAATCACAATTACCGGCGGCAATGCTCTTGCCGGCATTGGTGGAATTGACAGCTGTGCAGCAAGCAGGTCAAATGCCTTGCCAAGCTCTGTCAGCCCATTTGCTTCCATGTCCTCCCAGCTATAATTCTCTACCGGCACTGGACTGGTGGTAATCCAGCTTGCACCGGACGAAAACTGAAGTGCCCGGATCAGCAACTGTGCGTTCGGGTTATTATCTGCTGAATTTCTCATTTCCGGGATGCATTCCTGGATTGTATTATTCACAATTCCTATTTTTTCTCCATACATGGATCCTGAACAGTCCACTACCCAAAAGAAATGAATCGGTCTTGTTGCCAGTTCTCCACCTGGTCTCTGTAATTCCTGCATAATTTCGTCCTCCTTCGTCGATCCTTATCTAAACTCACCCGTTGTCTGCGGGAAAATAATTTTTACACCTTTTGCAATACCTGCCGTCCGTCCGGGCTCCACGGGGATCTGTGTCCCATCCGCCTTCTGATAGGTCCAGTTCACTTTGTCTTCGTTCCTGATTCCCCAAAGGGCTGGATTCTTCGGATTCTGTACCACACTGCCCACTACCGTATCCATATCAAAATCCTCGTACACATGATGGTGCAATAATTTTGTATCCTGATGCAGCAATACACGGTTCTTTCCAATCATCAATTTCTTCGGTACCGGAACCGTATTCTGACAATTCCAGCAGATGTGAGCTGCACCTTTTGCTTCCAGCTCTTCATCATAAAAAAGCTGTGCCCCACAGGAGCAACGAAGCATTCCGCTCATCATATTCGCAAACAGTGTCATCCACTCCGGTTCCGTGATACGCTTGCTTGGCTCATTTAAACCTACGGTAAAGGCTTTTGTGAACATCTGACGGAACTTTTCCGGATATAACGGCCAATAAATATTGGCATTATCATGAATCCCTTTCACAGGTCTGTTGGACTTATTATCCGGATCGAAAATAAACACCGGATCTGTTCCGTACAGCTTCACTCTGGCAGCCATATCCATACATTTGATACTTGCTTCCAGCTTTCCTTCCAGTGGATGATTAACCATAAAAAGGTAAAACAGCAATACAGACAAAGAATACCGATCTGTATCCTTGGATGGTCTTTTCTCTCCCCGAACAATTTCCGGAGCCATGAAACCAGGTGTACCAAGTACTCCGCCCGGCTTGCTGTTATCGAAAGAAACATTGTCATTATCACAAATCAGCACATCACCATTATCCGGATTGAAAAACAGATTACCAAAGGAAATATCTTGGTATTTCGCTCCCATAGCATGTAATTTCTGGTATCCTCTGGTCAGATTAAATGCCGTCCTGCAAAGTGTATAGAAAGATGGATTAACTCTCTTTTTCATCAGATCCACAATACTCTTATAATTCTTTGGTCTGAGAGGCATGATATATCCAAACAGTTCTCCCTGTGCCGGGACAATCATTTCCATTGGCCACAGAAAGCACGGATCCGGAGAACCTTTTGCAACGATGGTTTCCAAGATTTTCTTCTGTCTGGCTGTAGCACTTCCTTTGAAATACCATTTCAGTGCATAATGGCTGCCACCACATTTCACATCATACACTTCCCCCTGACCGCCAGCCCCCAGAAGGCTTACAATTTCATATTTATTCCCACATTCTGATGTGAGGATGGTTCCATTTTTTAACTGTCCTTCCATTACGGTATCTGCCTCCTCTGCTTTATCAACTGTAATGCCTGATACAATACATTTCCGTCTGCAACCACCAAGCAATAACTTTTATTTCCGAACTGCATCTCACAGGCATTACTGTATGGTGTAATTGCTGTGAGATAACGATACGTCTTATCAAATCCCCATTCCTTTGCCTGAAATACGATCCTCTGATTGGTTATGTACAGGATTCCCCGGTGCTGCACCAGTTCTGTATGTTCAATGGTTTTTCCCTGACCGGAACTCCACCTTGTCCCTTTAAACAATCCAGGACTGCTGTGCCCATAATGGCGATACTGCTTCACCGTCTTTTCTTCTAGATTGACCGCTTTGTCAATAAAGTGAATCTTTTCACCACGTTTCAGGAACAACTGATCTGTATTCAGGATTGGAAGTCTTCCGGACATGATCTCGTTCTTTGCCGCTGCCGGAAGAATAGATGTAACTGTCGGAATCTGATTTTTATTTCCAAACAGGGCATCGAAAAATCCCATACACCTCACCTCTTTTCTCTTATCCTACCGCCTGTTTTATCTTGCATGGTCGCATCACAGGCGACATCTTACACAAGCTGATACTTGATCTTATTTTTTCTTGCATATTCCTCAGCATAAGAACCAAAGGAACATTGAATAATAAACTGCTTATTTGTACCGGTAAATGCATCTTGCCCGATTTTACTTACACTATCCGGAATTACCAACAAATCAAGGGAACTACAGCCGAAAAATGCCCTGTCTCCTATTCCGTTTAACTGGTTACTTAAGACTACCTTTTTTAATGAACGGCAACCTTCAAACATACCATTCGGTATCCGATCCACATTCTCCGGAATAGAAATGCTATCTAATTCCAGACACTCTGCTAACATACGATTCCCAATCCAATACACACTTTTCGGAATAGAAAGTGTTCTCAATCCACTCCCTCTAAATGCTGATTCTCCAATCCGTTCCAACTGCATCGGTAAAGAAATTGATTTTAAACTCAGACATTCTGTAAATGCTTCATCTCCGATTTCTTTCACAGACACCGGAAGAACCGCCTGATGAAGCTGATTACATTCTGCAAAAGCTCTTTTTCCAATATGAGCAATTCCCTCTGTCAAAATTGCCTCTTCCACCGCTTCTTTGCAAAAACTTTCATCCGCTATTTCTACTACCGGTGTATTCCCCGACTTATTCTGGAAAATAATTGTCCGTTTGTTGTCCCCACGAAAACCACTTACAGCCAAACCGGTTCCCTGACTACTTCTGCAGTATGTAAACAGATCTCCATATTGCCTTCCGGAAGTTGCCTGTTCTTCTTTTATCGCTGGACCTGTTCCCTGTTTTTGTACAGAAATGTCGCATATTTTTCCTAATACTTTATTCCCATAGCAAGAACACCAAACCGAAACGATCCAATCCGCATTTACCCGGCTAAGTCCATAGTCATCCATCAGCCGCTTCACATAACGAAACGCAAACGTATTGTTAATTCTCGATACACTCTGAATGTCCTGGGCAATGCCCATATTATATGCCATAAGAAGAAGATTTACATTTTTTGCCTGATCCGGGAACAGGTCTTTTACAAGGGCTGTAAATCTTTTCTTATCATCTAACGATGATTCGTACTTTCGCAGCATCGATTCAAAATCCTGTTCAAACAACAGGCTCACCACCTCTCACCTCTCATTCCACACCAAGTGCTTTAAATACTGCCTCCTGCGGAGTAGAGTAAAAAATCAAACTAAAAGCACCTACCAGATCAGATGGTACGGTTCCGATATCTCCTGCAGAAGTAATCGGAAGCAATACTTTCTTGGCCCCACTATCCAGGCACACCTGAAGCACGTTTGCCAGTTCTTCTACTTTAATCAATGTTCCACTGATACTGATCTCACCAAGTATTGCCAGACTGCTAAGCGTAGGCTTTCCTAATGCCGCAGAACATATTGCAATCAAAGTTGGAAGTGCCAGTTTACTGGTGATTCCTAATCCGTTCAAATCCTGATAATTGATAATATAGTCTTTTGTCGTGGTACTGATTGCACCTGAAATTGAATTCCCATTGGCTTTCAGATAATTGAACGCTGTATTCGTTGCTTCCTTTGCATCACGGTCTGTGCCGATACCTGTCCGTTCAAACTTACCATTTCCCGGGAGCACCTGTGTTTCCAAACGATAAACACCAATCATACCGGATTTTCCCCTGGACACCGTATAAATATTGCCAGGATTGCTCATTCCTTCCGGTATCAGCTTTCCGCCACCGGATTCCGGTACAGATACATAATTCTCTTCAAAAGTCTCATTGTCTATGTAAGAGAAATTCACATCATAAAATTCCATGCCGCCAATTTTTTTCAACTGTTCTTTCACTCTACGGCGAAGTTCCAGGGAAATCGTCAAAATTTCCTGAATATCTTCTTTTGTGTACTCTCCATCCGGATAAACCAGTTTTACAAATCCAGACACCATTTTCCGCACAGCAATCGTATCACGTTGGTTCAGATTATTTCCCAAACGGAAGTATTTATCAAAAGCATCCCCATAAGATTCTTTTCTCATCTCACGCATATACTCGGAAAGGTAGTCCGTAATAAAGCCATAATCATCGGTAAAGAAATCCGGGCGATACTTCGGTGTTTCCCAAACAAAAAGATATTAAGAAACAGCCCATGTTTACCTGCTTGCAAACAAAAGAATATTGCTACTAGACTAAGAGATACTACATAAGTGTGTTGGTATCTCTTTTTTGTTGCCGTGAAACAGCAGACTATTTCATTTCTGCTTGATTACCTTAAAACTTATTAGTCTATGGTTTGTCAAGGGCTTGTTGCGTGAGAAATGCTGAATATCACCCTTTACAAAACATAGGCTGATAAGTAACTTTTCAAAAGCAGAAAAGAAATGGCAATGCTTATAACAATATGATATAATGCAGATGAAGACAAAAAAGGAATTTGTCGAGCTGGTTAGTTCGAGATAATTTTGAGTTTGTTAAGATGTGGTGCACTTGATGGAATCACAGGTACGACATCATATTATGGAGGATGAAATAGATGATAGGTTTGATTGTTGCGAGGTCAAAGAATAATGTTATAGGCAAGAATGGTAATATACCATGGAAAATAAAGGGAGAACAAAAGCAATTTAGAGAGTTAACAACGGGTAATGTGGTTATTATGGGGCGAAAGTCTTATGAAGAAATCGGTCATCCGTTGCCTAATAGAATGAATATTGTTGTTTCCACCACAACAGAGTATCAAGGAGATAATTTAGTTTCAGTTAAATCATTAGAAGATGCATTATTATTGGCTAAAGGACGAGATGTATACATATCTGGTGGATATGGACTATTTAAGGAAGCTTTGCAAATAGTAGATAAAATGTATATCACAGAAGTAGATTTAAATATTGAAGATGGAGATACATTCTTTCCAGAATTTGATATCAATGATTTTGAAGTTTTGATAGGGGAAACACTTGGTGAGGAAGTGAAATATACGAGAACATTTTATGTAAGGAAAAAATGAATTGAGTAAATTTTGGATTTAGGGTGTTTTCATAAATATATTGCTTTTTATGCATATATAAATTGTTGTAAGACAAATTCCAGTTGAACCAAATCGCTGCGCGATGGCCTGCCAAGGCTGTGGCGCAGCGATTTGGTTCAATTGGTAAAAATCGGTGTGCAGTCCAGAGGAATGGGCAGATACATTCTAAATGTAGTCTGCTTTTTCCTCTGTCCTGACGCCGATTGTTTACGAAATAATTTGTATGGGGCGATAAAATCAGAATTTGAGAGAGTATTGAATATGAATAAGGAATGGTCTGAACTTAATAAAACAATGCAGGCACAAATAAAAAAGAAAGATACTTATAAGAGGGGTATTGATACTTTACTTACTTTACGAAGTCAGTTAATACAAACCTTAGTATCTTTCAAAGAAGAATTATGCAGAGAAGATTTTAACTCAATCCCCTTCATAAACGCTGATGGTTATCATAGTAAGACGATTGCTTATTCTATTTGGCATATTTTCCGCATTGAAGATATAGTTGTGCATACAGTGATAAATGAAGATGAACAAGTATTTTTTGCAGGCAATTATCAAGAGCGTATCAATTCACCTATCATTACAACAGGAAATGAACTCATGAAACAGCAGATTGCAGACTTTTCAAAACAGCTTAATCTGGAAGAATTATATTTATATATTTTCGAAGTATGGGAAAGCACTGAGAAAATGCTTGAACGGTTATCTTATGATGAATTGAAAAGAAAAATACCGAAAGAAAGAAAAGGATACTTAGAATCGTTGAATGTAGTAAACGACAATGAAAAAGCAATTTGGCTGATTGATTATTGGTGTAATAAAGATATTTGTGGACTAATTCAAATGCCGTTTTCAAGACATTGGATTATGCACACAGAAGCCTGTTTGCGTATAAAGAACAAGATACATTCATAGGCAAAAATTTCAGTTTGTAGAACTAAGGAAATTGGAATTTAAGGAGGAATAAAGTATGGTTAGTGATTTTATAAGAGCAGCATTTCCATGGATTTTAATGGGTTTATTTGTAGCAATCAGTTGTTCCCTTATGAGTAAAAAAGAGAAATAAATTCCTGTTTGTATTTATAAAAGAGAAAAAATGAGAAAAGTAGTTTTATTTATTGCCATGAGCCTTGACGGATATATTGCGGACGGTAATGGTGGAGTAGCTTGGCTAAATGGTCATGGAAATGACAATGAAAACATCGACACTTATACAGAATTTACCAAAGATATAGATACTGTCTTAATGGGGTGGAATACTTCTCATCAGGTTGTTACTGAACTTTCTCCGCAAGAATGGGTATATAATAAATTTACAACTTATGTATTAACACATAAAGAGTGCAATTCTTCCCAACAAATTCATTTTACAAGTGAAAATCCTGTTTTATTATTGGAACGGCTAAAACAAGAAGCAGGAAAGGATATTTGGATTTGTGGCGGAGCAAATCTTGTTCAGCAGTTGGTAAGCAAAAATATGATTGATAAATATTACATTTCTGTTATTCCTACTCTGTTAGGAAATGGGGTTCGTCTTTTGGGCAACATAGACAGGGAAATAAAGTTAAGGCTTTGTAAAACACAGACTTATAACGGAATAACCGATTTGATTTATATGCGTAGATAACTAGAGAGAAACAGAAAAGCTGTTAAACCGACGGAGCGATCCGACCACGTTGGCGGGAAAATCCTTAAGATTTTTCCGCCATGCTTGCAAGGGGGCGGTTCGCTTCGGCGGTTCGGCGAGCTTGCGAGCCGTTCAAAGCCCCCGTTATCTAACAAGGGGGGCACAAAAAACAAGAAACACTATACACTAACAAGCGGAAAACGCTGTATTTATAAGGCAAAACCCCATTTTTACAGTAGTGATATAAATTGTACCTATATCACTATGAAAATTGAATAGTAAATATGAGAAAGACAGTTGATTTCAAAAAATAAGAAATTGATTGTCGTTTTCTTTTGCAGAAATTTAAGTGCAGGCAATTATGGTAGTTGTCGTAATTGCTGTCAGCTCAGTGTTTATCACTGATGGTGTGAAAGATTTACGGTTGGAGATGTTCAATAAGATTATTGGTGCTTAATTATTTTTATTGTAGTGCTGATATGAGAATGTTATAATTGGGGTATAAAACATACAAATAAATTTGCTGAAAAATGAGGTATCAAAATATGGAAAATGAATTACTGGAAAACTTAGGAAGACTTCACACAACTGAACTTGGCGTTATTAGAATTAAAAAGAACTTATCTTTGAATGTAGAAAATGTAATTGAATGGTGCAAAGAAAAAATTAGCCTTTCTAATGCGGAAATCACAAGAAAAGGAAAAAACTGGTATATAACGATTGATAATTGTATTATAACGGTAAATGCGTACAGTTATACCGTTATCACTTCTCACAAGGTAAAATGATAAATTTTTCTATAAAGGAATTAAACGCATTTGCAGTTATTGGGCAGGAAGTAGAACTGACTAATTATCAAAAAAAGAATATTCAGATTAGTACACAGTTTTGGAGAAAGTTTAACAGTAGTTTGAAAAAAGCGTATCTTTCACAATCAGGAAATTGGGTAAAATATGCTTTTATGGAAAGAAGAAATGGAAAACTTTATTATTTCTGTTCTATTCCCCAAAGAACCATTACCCCAGAGGGCTTTCTGTATAAAGAAATACCGTCTTATAAATATTTGGTTGTGGAGCATATTGGTGCTATGGATAAAATATATGAAACTTATGGCAAGATTTATGAAGAAATTATTCCTAGTACATCGTATATTCCTATAAAAGATATTATCCTACACTTTGAAAAATACGATTATCGTTTTCATTGGAATAGTGATAATTCAGTTATTGAAATTTGGATACCTATTCAAGATTAGAAGCAATTTTATATCCATACACACAAAGCAGTTAGTCTTAGGATTGACTGCTTTTTCTATACAGATTTTTAATGACAGGCAATTATCAATTATGGTAGTTGCCTTTTTTGATTGGAGGAATTGAAGAATGAATGATAAAAACTTTATTGAAGAACTAAGACAAAAGCGTGAGGAATACGGAGTAACACAAACAAGGCTTGCTGTTGCCTGTGGTATCAGCCGTGAATATTACAACCGCATTGAAAAAGGAAAACAGCCATTGAATGACGAATTAAGAGAAATCATAGAAAAACAGATTGAGCGTTTCAATCCGCAAGAACCACTATTCTTATTGATTGATTACTTTCGTGTCCGCTTTCCTACTACGGACGCATTGGCGATTATCCGTGATGTATTACAACTGAAATCTAATTACATGCTTTATGAAGATTATGGAAAATACGGATATGAAAGCAAATATGTACTTGGCGACATCAATATCATGTGTTCCATGCAGGAGCATTTAGGTGTTTTATTGGAACTGAAAGGCAAAGGCTGTCGGCAAATGGAATGTTATCTACTGGCACAGGAACGCTCATGGTATGACTTCATGCTGGATTGTATGACGGCTGGTGGTGTGATGAAACGGCTTGATTTGGCTATCAATGATAAAGCAGGAATATTGGATATTCCAAAGTTAAAGGAAAAATACAAGGCTGGCGAATGTATCTCCTACTTCCGTATGCAGAAAGATTACAGCGGTACAGAAAAATGCGGTAGCGATTTACCAAAGAATACAGGAGAAACCTTATATCTCGGTTCAACAAGTAGCGAATTATATATGTGTGCTTATCAGAAAAATTATGAGCAGTATGTCAAGAATGGCACAGAAATTGAAGATACGGAGATTAAGAACCGTTTTGAAATACGCATGAAGAACGAACGAGCCTATTATGCGGTTGTAGATTTACTGACCTATCGGGACGCTGAACGCACCGCTTTTTCTATCATCAATCATTATGTCCGCTTTGTTGACAGAGAGGACGACAAGCCAAAAAGTCAATGGATAACAAATGATGATTGGGCATGGTTTGTAGGGGAAAACAGAGAGCCGATACGCTTAACCACAAAGCCAGAGCCTTACACTTTACAAAAAGCGTTGCATTGGCTACAAAGACAAGTCGCACCAACCATAAAAATGGTACAGGCATTAGACAGAGAAAATCGTACAACGATACTGAAAGATATGATTGAGCAGGCAGAACTAAAAGACAAGCATAAACATTTATTACAATTAGAGAAATCAACCATAGAAGAACGTATAGATACCGCTGTTCCACAAGAGAATGACGGTATTTTTTAATGTAATTGAAAAATTTCAGATTTAGTCAGCAAAGAGCTGTTTTCATTCCCTATGTGAAGTGAAAGAAGAAAAATAAATTTTTTATTAAATCTGCAACAAAATGGCTACTTGCGTACAGATATGGTGCGAGAAAAGGAAATCTAAACTTTTTTTGAAAATAGGTCATTAAATCGGGGCTTGCTGTCCCTATATGAAGTGAAAGAAGAAAAAAGTTTTGAAAAAATGACGGAAATTCGTGATTAGTGGACAGTCTTCTGTGAAAAGAGGAAAAACATCATCATTTTGTATTCAAACAGGCATTAGCAGTTGAGTGTTGATGTGAAAAGATGAAAATACTTTGTTCTCAACTTAACAATTTAAGGTTTCCGTTCCCTATATGGTGCAAAGAAAATATTTCATTCTATTGTTGGCAGTAACGGTATGGTTTGGGTAGTTAGGGTGTGAAAAGGAAAATATTCTTTTTTCATCATCAACTTAGCAAAATGACATTTTCTATCCCTATATGGTGCATGAAAAGAAGTTAAAATTTTTCCATTTAAACTTAGCAAATGGACGTTTGCTGTACAGATAGTAGTGAAAAAGGAGAAAATCAACCGTTGATTGCCAAAATGAACCGTTCCATTTGTACTAATAATGGAAAAAGTTTTGGATTTTGGTTACGTTTCTCCTCTTTTCCAACGCGATATATAGGAAAGACGATTTTTTTCTTTCAATCGTTCTTTGACAACTGAATAAAGTAATTCAATACGTTTGACAGACAGCTAGCCGTTGAAACAAATACGCCACGACCTTTCCCCTGCAAGAGCGAGCGAAAACCTATTTGTGTTCTTGTAAAAGATTTGTCCTCTTTTATCGCCATGACCTGTACTGTCAGATAATGATACTCCCGTACAGCCACAGCTTGAGCATTAAGAGCGTCGCACGCAATGGGTACGGCTACATAAGAACTATGCAGAGGTGGAACTCCTGTGGGCTATGACAAAAGCCGTTGAATTGCTTAGAAAGATTTTACAGAAAGGGGGTATGTGTTATTGATAATGCTGTAAAAACAATTCAAAAGAAAAATGGCAAGTGTGGCATTGGCAACAGAGGAAAGACAAAGATTGTAGTAAAAGAGCATTTTTCCGAAAAGGGCAAAACAATGGAAGAACTTCTAACTGATGTCATGCTGGAAAAAGCAAAGCAGACAATCGCATAAAATCGGTGCAGTTGTAAGAAATAGATTGAATGACAAAAAGTACCCGTGTTATACTTTACTTGCAAGCAGGTATTGTAAACACGGGTTAGTTATAAAGGAGGATAACTGACAATGAAACAACAGATTTACAATACTGCACTTTATCTTAGGTTAAGCCGAGATGATGAATTACAGGGCGAAAGTTCCAGCATTACCACACAGAGAAGTATGTTGCGTTTATATGCAAAAGAACATCATTTGAATGTCATTGATGAATATATTGATGACGGCTGGTCGGGAACAAATTTTGACAGACCGAGTTTTCAAAGAATGATTGAGGATATAGAGGCAGGAAAAATCAACTGTGTTGTAACGAAAGACCTTTCCCGTCTTGGCAGAAATTATATTATGACAGGACAATATACAGAATTGTATTTCCCTAGTCATAATGTCCGCTACATAGCGATTGATGACGGTGTAGACAGCGAAAAAGGCGAAAGTGAGATTGCACCATTTAAGAACATCATCAATGAATGGGTGGCAAGAGATACAAGCCGTAAAGTCAAATCAGCATTTAAGACAAAGTTTGCGGAGGGGGCTCATTACGGTGCTTATGCTCCGTTAGGATATAAGAAACACCCTGACATCAAAGGAAAACTGTTGGTTGATGATGAAACAAAATGGATTATTGAAAAAATCTTTTCCCTAGCCTATCAAGGTTACGGAAGTGCAAAAATCACAAAGCAGTTAAGAGCAGAAAAAGTTCCGACAGCGTCATGGCTAAATTTTACAAGATACGGTACTTTTGCACATATCTTTGAGGGAAAACCCGAAAGTAAGCGTTATGAGTGGACGATTGCTCATGTCAAGGCGATATTGAAAAGTGAGGTTTATATCGGAAACAGTGTTCACAATATGCAGTCTACGGTATCGTTCAAGAGCAAAAAGAAAGTGCGTAAGCCCGAAAGTGAATGGTTTCGAGTAGAAAACACTCACGAGCCGATTATTGACAAGGAAGTGTTCTATCGTGTGCAGGAGCAGATAAAATCAAGACGCAGACAGACAAAGGAAAAGGCAACGCCGATTTTTGCAGGGCTTGTCAAGTGTGCGGATTGTGGTTGGTCTATGAGATTTGGAACGAATAAGACAAATAAAACGCCTTACAGTTATTATGCTTGCAGTTACTACGGGCAGTTTGGCAAAGGTAATTGTTCTATGCACTACATTCGTTATGATGTGCTGTATCAAGCCGTATTGGAACGCTTGCAGTATTGGGCTAAGGCAGTACAGCAGGACGAAGAAAAGGTATTGAACAAGATACAGAAAGCTGGCAATGCAGAGAGAATACGGGAAAAGAAGAAAAAGGCAAGTACATTGAAGAAAGCCGAGAACAGACAAAATGAGATTGACCGTTTATTTGCGAAAATGTATGAAGATAGAGCCTGTGAGAAGATAACAGAGCGAAATTTTGTGATGTTGTCCAGCAAGTACCAAAAAGAACAGATAGAACTGGAACAGCAGATAACAAGCCTAAGAGAAGAACTAAGTAAAATGGAACAGGATATGATAGGTGCTGAAAAGTGGATTGAGTTAATCAAGGAATATTCCGTACCAAAGGAACTGACAGCACCATTATTAAATGCCATGATAGAAAAAATCCTCATACATGAAGCAACAACGAATGAGGATAACGAAAGAATACAGGAAATTGAGATATATTACCGATTTATTGGAAAAGTTGAGTAATCAACAAGAGTAATATTTTTAACTAAGGGAAACCGGGATTTCCCATCCTGGTACATAGCAATGCATACGGTCTAAAAATGCCGTATCATATGCCATAACTGCCGGGAATGGTTCAAACAGATGCGATGTCTTTTGAAGCACATCTACACTCTGATTGATATTTCCAACAAATACCATAGAAGCAGATGCAGCCTTTTCTTCACGTCCACGGGCAAATGATCCTGATGCCATGTAGTCTTTCATGATCTGTACACCATCTTTATCCTTAAAAGTAATACCTGCCACCTCATCAAAGGCGACAACATCCCACATACCGACCAGACCAACTGTTTTACTTGCCATGTTATAAAACAAGTTTGCCACCGTTGTCTGACCTCCGGATACAAGGATACTATTTGGAGAGATTTCTTTGTAAATATGCGACTTACCAGTACTTCTCGGTCCCAACTCACAGAGATTAAAGTTATTTTCCACCAACGGAATCATTCGGGCAAGAAGCAGCCATTTGACACGCTCATCAAATTTATCCGGCTCCATGCCTGTAGAACGAAGAAGAACATCAATCCATTCATCCTTTGTAAATGCCTTTCTTCCATTCTTCAGATCATCCATATCAATATGCGGCATCTGGATTGGTGTCAATTTACGAATACGGATTGGCGTTGTGTTCTTCTTATCTTCCTCGATAAATTCATAGTCCAGCTGCAAGATACACCAAATACCGCCACAAAGGAGGCGGTCATATTTTGATGGATAATCCGGATGAATTGGAATATTCTTTATACCCAAATTAGAAAACTCCGCTTCATATCGATCCTCTTTAATATTTAGATGAACCGTAATTTTATCAATGACTGTATAGCTGCCACGTTCCCGAAGAATGGAAAGAACCTTCTGTGCTTCGTCCGGACGGACAAAATTATCTGCCAAAATACGCTTTACATTATTCACACCCTCTTCGATGATTTCTTCATCATCTGAGCTGCAATACTGACCAAGAAGGAACTCCAAAACATACACAGGTACATTTGCTCCTTCTTTAATATGCTTTGTCAGATCCTTGCGGACAATCTTTCCATCAAAATACTGGCGAAGTTTGTTCTTTATAATTGATCTGGTATCATCCATTTCCATAAATTCGTCCATCTCACTTTTTCCTTCCTTCTTTTAAAACATATACTGTACTTCTATAGGATCCCTGTCGTTCCAGCACACCCAGATCAACCATCTCTCCAAGAATAATTCTTGCACGTCTCTGTTTCACTTTTAATAATAACTCTGCCTGATGAGATGTAATCTGCCCTTTTTCTTCTACAAATTGGAAAATAATTTTTTGCTGTGCCGACAAACCATTTATCGGCACTTTATCGGCACTAATCGGCATTTTATCGGCATTTTCAGTCTCATTGCTTGGTCCATTCATATCACTGATACTATTCGCAACTTTCGTAGAACCAAAGTCATATGAATACTCATCATCCAATGGCACAATAATTCGGAATACATCACTTTCTATAAACTGCGGTTCCTGTCCTGAATAGTATTTACTGTACTTAAACAAATTGCGAACACCTGAACCGAGTTGATCTGCATATCCAATATTTCTAAAGAACGCTGCTATTATCGGATTTTTCGGATTTGGCTCCAGATTATCCACCGTAATGCATCCATCATTTGCCGCACGATTTGCATTTTCTACATACACACGATCTTTTTCTATCACAAACTTCGCCGTATAACTGCTGGAAAACTCTCGGTGCATCAAAGTATTGCTAACCATTTCTCTTACAATCGTGTTTCTCAGACTCTTATTTACCGTATCTTCTAAAAAGAACTTGTCCGGCAAATGCTTTCTTCCAAATCCAAGAAGCCTGTCGTAACTTTCAATCAAATTTGTTTTAATAATCTCACGATCATCATACCGATCCACATTCACCTTCCGGACGAGTGCATCTGTAACATAAGTCGGTGCCACATTCAGAATCACATCGTCCTTACCTAACAACATAATTGCGGCAAGATTATAACCCTCTTCTCCAGTTGCAATATCACGTCCATATAATCCTGCACTTTTCAGTAATTCCTGATCATCCATAGCTGTCCACGGATGCTGTCCGCCTGCATGATTCTGTGCCATTATCCTGATTTTCGGTAACAAATCCAATCGTAAATCTTCCATTTTCGCATATGGATATATCTTCTTTTCTGTAAAGATGTTCTGCTTGCGAATATACATCTGGGCAATCGCACCAGTAGCAGTCACCTTCACATCTGCATCATCTACACGGTCATATATTACTTTTTTATAACTATGCACTTCCGCACTCGGGGGAATATGCACATGAATAATTGTACGTTCTTCATCGTATTTGATAATTTCAGGTACAAGATATACCGTGGGGGAAAACAACAACGGATTACTCACAACTTTAATGAAATTCTTCACCATATCAGGAGCTGCTTTTTCAGGCACACCCAAAACCGTGCCATCATCCAGCACCCCCATGAAAATGTCTCCGCCAAAACGATTCAAGAAGGAACATACCGTTTCATAGGTATCTGATTCAATTCCATTGCCGCAGCGTTTGAATTCAACTGCAACGGTTTCTCCGATAGTAAGGATGGATTGTAAAGCATTCAAATCCATTTTGGCACCTCCCGTAAAGCATATTATTGTTATAAACTACTCACAGCAGCACTTAACTTTTGCAAATAAAAGCTAGGAATAGAATAAAACTTAAGCGGGTCTAATTGAAAAACATAATCATTTTCAATATGGTTTGTCTCATTAATAAACTTATATGTAGCTGGTTCTTTTTTTCTTAACTCTTTAAATAGAGTCTCATGTCTTTCAAATAACAGCCTAAACGCAATTACTTTTATATAATCATCTCCAATAGAAATCTGATTCTTTAAGTTTTCATCTGAGATTAAAGACAATATCTCTCCATAATCTAATCCATCCAAATTAGCTTTAATTTCAGCACATCCAATCGCAAAGCAATTTTGATCTAAAGGAGTAATACCATCATTCTCCGTTGCCTGTGGTCTTCCATGTATTAGATTGGATAGAACTTGATATGCTGGAGAATTCGAGCAATCTGTCACTGTTAATTCGATATATTTTCTATAATTCACAATCCGAACATGCATTTGATATGACGGTTCTTTAAATATGTTATGAGTCAGTTCAACAACATTTTTCAAATCTGCTGCTTCTATATCCTGCTCAATAATACGACCGTTTTCATTTTGAAGCCATTTTGCATTAACTTGTGTCGTAAGCCCCATTCTATTAAAGAAATCACCTTTAACATAATCAATTATCGGCTGCAAATCATGAGTTAGCATTAAAACTGTTTTATCCCTAAAACTTTTCTTTTTATTGTCGAACATTCTTCGAATTACCGCAAATTTTTTATTTGTATCAAATGAAGAAATAGGATCATCAAGAACAATTAAGTCTGCTTCTTCACTTATTGCTTCAAACATAAACATTACCAAGGAAAATGCATTCTTTTCTCCCCAGCTTAAATGATCTGATGGATTAGTTACTCGTTCCACAATCGAATCAGATGGTTTTAAATATGCTGTTGCTTTTTTCTCGCCATCTGGCTTTAACTCAAATTCATATGGGAATCCCGCAAGAGCTAGAAATTCATTAATATCTTCTTTTTGATCTTCCACTATTTTATTTAGTTTCTTTTCATGTGCTTCAAACAAGTTTTTCAACTTTCTTGTATTCTCTTTTAATTCATCAACTTTAGCGTCAACAATATCAACTAATCCGAGTATTGCAGGTGTACAATAATATTTATCGATTATTGTCTTTGAAATTTTTAGTTCTTCCAAGTATCTGTCAATTTGTTCCAACTGCTCATGAGTTACATTCATAGGGCGAAATTGAAATATATGCTCTATTTTATTGCTTAAGTATTGTGTTTCTGTACCTAACCTTGACAACGCAGCGTGTAATTCTGAAGCCTTACTGGAATCTCCAATAAAATTCTCAATTTCATTAATAGCATTTGTCGAAACAAATCCCGAATCACCTGCTTTTTTCAAATAATCCAGTACAGCTGTGGCTGTTGATAAAGCTGATTTTTTAAACACTTTTTCAATTAAGGTGTTTTGATTTTCTATTTCATTAGGTAATTTTTTAGTACAAAATGGACACTGATCATCAACTACCCTTTCAACACCTTCACGTCTCCAATTGGCCCAGGTAGCTACGTCTTTCATATCTCGTTTATCATAGAATGGTTTATAAGAGTCAAGTTCATGATACTTATCAAAACCGCTTCCGTTCCCTTTTATCAGTTCTCCCACTCCGCCCGTTTTTGCAATACTATTACCTTTTAATTTAAAAATAGAAAAATAAGTTTTAAATATGTCCTGTAGTTCTTCCAACCCATCAATATTGTGAATTGTTCCTTGTAATTTAATTAACAATTCTTCAATTTTTGCTTCAAGATTATCACACTCTCCTGTATTTAAGAATATCATATATGGGTTTTCAAAAAAATTCTCTTTCGCAAGGACTTTTTGACTTACATATCCATCATTAAATACTTTAATTTTTTGAAAAGACAAATTGGATACTTTTGGCAATTTATCCTGCTCTTCCACGTTTACTCCGTATGGAAGCAAAGTACTTGTTAGTCTTTGTTCGTCTTGCGCTTTCAATAGAATGGCCTTACCTATAGTAGTTTTCCCTGTGCCATTCATTCCATACTTTATGTTTAAGCAATTCGGTTCTATTGAGATGTCTGCGTGACTAATACAATTACAATTTTCTATAACTAAATTAATCATTTCCCCTCCACATTACAATTTTAAAATCCAAACCCAAAATCATCTGCAAACACAATATCCATCACGATTTCATGTCGCAGCACTTCCAAAGAATTGTTTTCATCACATGCTACCAAATAATATTTCTGGTTCTTACTGTATTTTTTATTCTTGAAAGAGAATCTCAATCGGAATACCCTCTTCACCGTATCCTTATCCTTCTTGTCAGCAACGTACAGATGCTCGTTAGAAATCTTTTCGCCATTGCCATCGACGAAATAGATACGGTACGTCGTCTCCTTAACCACATCGCTGATTGCATCCGTTTGAACAAAGTCCAGGGAAGTAATCAGGTTCGTAATCTTGGAAGTCAGACTTACCAGAGCAATCTGCGCTGCTGTTGTTTCTTTGAATCCACGCTCAGTCTTAACCTCAATCAGAGGAATCAGCATTTCCTGAGGGGAACAACCACCATGAACGTAGTTCAAACCGGAACCCGGAGCCTTAAATATATCTGCACCTACCGGATAGGAAACCATACGCTTATCTTTGTTCTGCATCATAATACCAACTACTGTCGAATCAACGCCTTCCGTGGATATGGCTTCTGTAGAGAGCAAATATCGACGTCCCAAAACATACTCCCTAGTACCTTCTCTTATGGCTTCGCCAGAATTCACCTTGCCTGCCGAAGCAGCCACAGAACCAATTTTATCGCTTTCAGACAGTTTGTTTCTTCTATAGATGAAACCGTGATCAGCGGTCACAATAAAACGTGATCTGTTGGCACTGGTGGTTAAACGGCGGATCAGTGCAGAGATTTCATCCACAGCTTCGGCGCAGGCATTGAACACTTCGTTTTCGGTGTTCAGTTTGTCGCCTCTGGCATCAATTTGGTTGTGGTAGATATAAACCACATCCTGACGGGTGAAGATGCTGCGGAGATCTGCCACGCTCAGATTCTTGATGTCATCATACTGAACGCATCTGCTGGCAGGTTTATATTTCTGGAGAATTGCCCGACGCTGTTCTAAGGTATCGATTTTCTGTCCATCAACCAAAACAGAATAATCGTCTGCCAATTCCAAACTTCTATGAGGAAGCAAGGCTGCCATACCATACTGTGTAATAGAAGGTAGCGTGCTTGCCATTGTTTTCATTGTTGTGGTACATTTCTCGTCTGCCTGTAATTTCTCAAAGAGGGTCATGCCGACCTCATATCGCAAAGCATCAGAGATGATAACAACCAACTGATCTTTTGCGTAATTTACGTTACGGCTAAAGAAATCAGTCTGTTTTGTAATTTGCAAGGACTCCAGTTCGCTGCTGAACAGATCACTCCAGTTGGTGCAGACCTTCGCCAAATATTCATTTGCGTAGATATTTTCAACCAGTTCTTTCAGCTTGTCGAACCTTGTGGAATCTTCGAGCTTGTGGCCCAGGCCATCCTCTCTTTGGGCTTCGCCCAAATTCACCTTATCCAGATAGTAATAGAAATAACGATAATAGCGATCCATCTTGTAAAGCTCACTGGTGTAGTTCTTTACCATCTCATTCAAGTTCGCAGAAGGAGCATACTGAGAACCGGAAATGATACTCCAAGCGTTCTGCAGCACAAAGTATTCCGAGCGATAGCGCTTGCCAAAATGTCCTTGGCGACGCTGTTTGGTCAGCTGCGGAATGCTGGCGTCGCCCAGCTTTGCAGCAACATCTTCCAATTCCAGTCGTTCGGTAGTCCATTCAATCAGGAGCTCGTCAATACCTGCAAAGATCCCACAGGATACCAAGGCTTCCACAGGGAGCTTTCTGAACTCTGCGTCTGCTTTCAGGCTGTCATAGACCATTTTAGAGATTTCGTCAAAGCGGTCTCCATAGATGTAGCTGTTCATCAGGTTGTCGATAAATGCGATAACATTACCAGACTTGAAACTGATGAACGGCTTCCATGCAGCCGGCATATCCGCAGGAATAACCTTGGCTGCATAGGTCACGAACATGGTCATCGTGAATTTTTCAAGGGTAGGCTTCTCATCTGCATATCCGAACACATCCTGAGCCTGACGCCAGAACGCATCCAGAAGGTCATATTTCTGAAACTCTGTCAGATATGGATTATCTTCAAATCCTGCATCCGTCAGAACAGTACGAAGAACTTCTTCGTAGGAAGGAGTCTTGCACTTACAGAGAACGCTCATCAGAGCGATCTCAATGGTGTTTCTATTAAAGGTTTCAAGTTCCAGATCGTAGAAAGCCTGAGTACGCTTCTTCTCTCCGAAGAACTTGATATAGTGCTGGATCACCGGCTTGTAGCGTTCATCAATGCCCAAGTCGATAGTCAGCAAGGAAGCTCTGTCTGCGAAGAACTCCTTGGAATACTTGATCGTATCCGCCAAATGGTTCTCACGAATGGCAGGCTTCGCAAATGGAGCATATACCAGATAGTTGGTTATGGTATCTACACACTCCAGGAAGTATTTCGTATAGAACTGGTTATCCGGCTCCAGATGCAGCACTTTGGCATTCACCAAATCCATTGTGTCTACATCGTCCACAAACTCAGCGTTGGCATCATACCAAAAGACCAGCTTGCGAACTTCACCGGTAAACTCGCTATTCAATTTGTCTGTAATTTGCTTTAGGTTAAGTTCAGCCATTGTTCCACCTCTTTCATCTAATCTTATGAAAGATTATATTTCATCAAGTTTGTAGCGGTGTCTCTGGGAGCCACAACACTGGATGTATAAGCCATACTGTCCTAACTTAGCTTCCAATGAGCAGTTGCAACGTGTGCAGTGCTGACCAGTACCACCATGACGGTAGAAGTACCGTTCAACCAAATCCACATCAATAAGGGCAGTTTCATGGCAAGCAGGATAACCCGTGCAGGCTAAGAAGAACTTGCCCTTCTTGCTTTTTTGCATCTTCATTGGTTTACCGCAGGAAGGACACTTTTTGTTCGCCAACACATAACTTGTGAATGTATCGGTAATTGCTTTACCTTCTTCATCTGTGCTGACGGTTTTACTTTCATCTACAGTCTTACTCATTTCCATAAAGCCATAGAGCGATGCCGCTGTATGCGAACCTTCAAAACGAATTACCGGACGGTATCTCGTCTGGAGAATGCTGCCTTCTGATTTGAACTTTGCATCAGAGCTTGGCATACCAAACCATGCAACCTTTTTGTCGATCAAAACCACAGGATTTGCGACAAACGGATTCTCTATTGCAAGTGGTCTCAAAACAGGAGGGATACTTTGCTTGTTTTCGGCTCGAAGGTACACCTTGATGCCCTTTCCTTTGGCGGTTTGCAACGCCGTAGCCAACTGTCTGGAAAACGCATCTTCCACAGGCTTATCTGGAATATCTATTCTTATTTCTCGTCTGGCTTCTGCAATATCTTTAAGGAACCGACGATTTCCTTCATTGTTATCAAAGAAACTCATGGTGCTGCCACTGATTGCAGTACGCTTCTGAGACAGCTCCTGTCCTGTCAGACAGCTTGGTTTTCTTCGTTGTCCTTCAATCATGCGCTCAAACATAAGGCTACTGGACAGATTCTTGTTGTCCATGTAGGCGATATTTGCCACACCGATAAACTTACCCTTGGCTCTGGTCAGAGCGACATTGAAGAGTCTGTTGGCATAGTTGGTTCCGGTAGAAGTGAGCAGCATTCCCGGATAAGGCATACGATAACAGTCAACCGCATCGTACACGACAACATCTTTTTCCGAACCCTGGAACTGATGCACGGTAGCACAGGCAATCGGCTTTAATTCTGGATTTGCATCAGCGACATCTCGTGCCATTGCATGAAGCAAGCGAGATTGTGCGTGATATGGGGTAATAATACCGACTTCGTGATTCTTGGCAGCTTCTAATGCCAAGGAGAAGGACATTAAGGCACTCAGCACATTCACTCTCGAATTATCACCGGTTTTTGTACAAACCGATATCATACCGGACAAGTCTGCAAATGCCATAACATGACCTGATATTGGTTTCTGATCCACAATGCCACGACGGTTCTTTTCCATTTCCACTGCGGAACGGAGTAATCCTCCGTACATTGTTCGGCTTGCAAAATCAGCAATGCCAGGGTGCATACGATATTGAGTGTCCAACATACACAGCCATTTATGGTTTCTTCCACTATCTACCGCAGAGGTAATTCCGCAATACTGGAAAATATCTGCGTTTAACGGTGATGTTCCGTTGCTCTGCACAATAGGAGGAAGCTGTCTGAAATCACCCATACAGACGAAATGCTTCTTCGCAAGGCTGGCAGCGAAAACAATCTGCGGAATGTAAGCCATACTGGCTTCATCAAAAATTACTACATCAAACTCACAGTCTCGGACTGTGCTATCAACGACAGTCTTAGAAACAGTGGTTGCAACGAACTTTGCGTTCTTAACAGTTTCTTTTTCCTCGGATGACAATTCATTTCTGATCTGCGTGAGTCTGCGTCCAATCTGAACATATCTCGGAGAAGTTCTGAGCAGCTTCTTGCGTTCTGCGATCAGATCCTGACGCTCTTTGCGCAATTCAGGATGATTGTGAATTGCCAAGTTGTAGGAAGTCAAATACCTGTGTTCAAGCAGGTCTTTGTGCCTTGCATAGCCGTATCTCACAAGAGTACCCGGCTTCATGTTTGGCTTCATCTTATGTACTCGCATAATTGCGCCGTCAACAGATACATTACTGTAGGACAGCATCAATACACGGTGGCCTTGCTCAATATGAGCCAAGGCGATCTTCGCCAATGTTTGGGTCTTGCCGGTTCCCGGAGGACCCCATACAAAAGTAATTGGCTGACTTTTTGACATCTGAACAGCAGTCTGCTGTCCGGTTGTTATTTTGTAATTGCCATAGTCAATAGACTTCTGTCCATCACAAATCAAAGCTCTAACTATTTCGGACGGATTATCTAAGATACCGTCCAAGCGATCTATCAGAGAATTCAGCAGTCTCCAAGGCTCTGCGGAAAACTCCAAGTTCGGGACATCGGCTCCCAAATCTGCGCTGCCTGCAATGATGACCGTAAAATCCTAACAGCCAACAATATGACCTGCAATGCTTGTATCACCTTGCCAAATGCTGATTTGAGTACCTTCGGGATATGTCAGTTCATCATCTGCTTCAAAGGTATAAACATAGCGTCCGTTTTTAACCTCAATGCGCTTGCCATCAAATATGTGCTGACGTTTACCGCCGGTAGTTTTCAGGTAAACGATCTCGGCGGTTGTTGCTCGTTTGTATTCGTTGCAGAAATCAGCAACGGAATTGAACGGACGAAGTTCTACAGTCTTTCCAGACTTAGAACTGGTTTCCTGCATCTTCTTCGCAAAGCGGCGAGCTTCCGCTTCTTCCATAGCCTGCTGCTTTTTCTTGCGCTCCTGATCTTCATGCTGTTTTACAGTGGCATCTGTTTGTGCAGCTGCTTCCGCATCTAACAGCTTCAGAAAGGTTTTGAAGCAGGAGGGGTACATGAATTTCTTAGGATCAGCCTCCGTCACGAACTTGACGGAAACGTAGGAAGCGTCCTGCTGAGTGATAACACCTTCCCCAAACTTATTATGTTTTACTTTCTTTCCAATCAAGTCCATAACGGGGTAATCCTTTCTCTTAACTTATTTCATATCCGATGAACTCTTCCTCTTCACGGTATCTCTTAGCACAGGAGGGACACAAAAACTTATAATCATCTACATCTATATCAGAAATAGCCGTACTATAGATACGGTCTGAATTTGGGAGTTCATCTCCACATTCATCACAATAAGTTGAATCCGTAACGCCATATCCACATACAAGACATTTCCATTCGCCATTAGCCAACTGAATCACAGCATCGTATTCACATTCAGGACATTCAAACACTCTTGATCTAAAAAGGTGTTTTCTACGCCCCATTTCTCGCAAAATATTACGAGAAGAAATACATCCGTTATCTTCATCGTGAAGTGCGGTGAAATCAGCAAACTCAGCACCACAGAACTTGCATTTAATTGTTTCATCTACAGACAAACATTCCGTTCCACAAATCGGACAGGATACTTCGAGAAATTTTCCATCTGCATATTCAAAATGGAATTTTGCGGCTCGTCCCTCCTTAAAGTCCTTAGTTATATCTGCTTTTCTTGCTTTGTTCGCCGCAACATCTTCGTGCAAGAACTCAATATCGGCACTATCAATAATTTCTTCATAATCCTCAAAACGCAATCCTAAAATATCCCTAAACAAGAATTCGATTGCAGAGAATGTACGAGCCATCAAGTCTTTGTGATATGTACCGTTTATCGAATATTTGAAATGCTGAATCTTATTACGAACTACTCCAAGTTCATCCAGGTAGGTTTCGTATTGTCTCAAGTCAACCCCGCATAG
Source organism: Lachnospiraceae bacterium (assembly GCA_004556565.1). Classification (GTDB taxonomy): domain Bacteria; phylum Bacillota; class Clostridia; order Lachnospirales; family Lachnospiraceae; genus Schaedlerella. Next base: position 25,445 of record SFGN01000012.1, read on the forward strand.
TTTTTTAACTCGCTGGATTGCGGTTTTGTAACCTACAGTCTGATTGTCATCGTTGTATATGTCTTTTACACGGTCGATGTCCTCAAAAAGCAGGGCTGGATGATTTCGACGTAATATTTCTTTGATAAGAAGCTCTGCACAGTGTGCCGATAATAATATACTAAATTTGTACTGAGCTGCGTTTTCATCAGCATCTCCTTCGTGATAATAGGTTAACGCTTCACGGAGTGAATCAAGTGCATTTTCTACTAAGCCATACTCATACTCCATTACATCACCGCCTATCAAATCTTCGCCAGAATCTGCATCTTCTTGCCGTTTCTGCCGGTCTGAACCTTTTCGTAGTTGACTTTCACGCCATCGTCCAGGTCGATTTCGATACGGGACAGGGCAATGTGAGCCAGTTTTGCGTCGTAGTCCTTGGTTTCCTTCAGCTGCTTCTGGAGCTTGTCTTTACGCTTGGTAGCCTTGGAAACTTCACGGAAATCACGGCTGTTGTCGATGGTTTCCTGCATACGAATGATTTCACGCTCGTAGGTGTGCTGCATCTTATGGAGATATTCAACACGGAGATTGCCGACCGTATCAGCATTCCAACGGTGCATATAAACCAGAGCCTTGAAACCGTTCTGCTTGCCACTATCAAAGAGCCAGTAAATCGGACGCTTCTGGTACATCTTGATATGATCCTTCATAAAGTCATTCAGGAAGTAGTTGCGGATGACTTCACGAGAGGTTGCCCCCTTATTGCCAAGTGCTTTTGCGATGAAATCAAGGTTTGCTTCCAGATTTTCTTCACCAAATGCTTTCTTCATCCAGCCGACAAACTGACCGACAAGATTGTCCTCAAAGTAGGCTTCGTTGGTAATGGGGATGCAGTTATCCTTGTCAGGAATAAATGTGCTGTATTTGCTGCTGTCCCATTCGCCGCCAGCATAGGCAAGACCCGGCTCATCCAGAGAGTAACGACCAAACATACAACCAACCGCATAAGAAAGCAAACTGCGAATATCTCTGCCGAGTTCAGCCTTGCGGACGGTAACATCCTTATCTTCCACATCAGGGGTCAGTTCATCCTGAAGTCCATAAATGTCGATAAAGATGCGGTTCAACTCTTCTTCATTTGCTTTGAGCTGGTTGAAGCGTTTCTCACAGAGTGCTTCCCATTTTGCATAGGAATCAGCCAGAGTTGTCTTGTGACCACCATTCAGACCAGGAACTTCGGAAGCAAGAACGAGAGGATGGGCAAGGAAATCCCAAGAGGTTTCAAAGGAATCCCAATCCTTTCTGGAAATTTCTATATTTTGCTTTACAAGTTCGGACACTTGCTCCCTCATAGGATGACCAATGGTAATTGGCAGTTTAGCAATTGTTCCCGGTGGGAAATTGATAGTAGGGTTTGTAAAATTCAAAATTTCGCAAACAATATTGGTATTAAGCCATCCAAGAATAAAGAAAATATTCTCATCTTTCGGATACAATGCAAGACCTGCCATATTTGGAATAGAACCCACATCTGTAAACCTAAAACTTGTTTTAGCGGAAGTAATACGAGAGTATGTAATGTTTTTCTTAAAATAGTTTTGACTACCAGTTAAGGAAGATCCCTTAAAGGCACGCAGTTCTCTGCCATCTTCCTTATAATTCAACACATCCTCTTGGTTTCCAAACCACTTTCTAAAATCTCCCCCTTTTGTATGATAAAACCATTTTGGAGAATTGCTCGAACCCATGTTACTTGTTCCAAAATCAATTTCATACCACTTGCGAATAAATCGCTCGTTATCACCAGTTTTAAGCCCTTCCTGAACATCAGCATAAGTTGCTATTTTTTTATTGTTGAAAATATCTAAAAACTCTTTGCTAACCCAATATGCTACTGGAGCACCTGGAATCTTCGAAAAGCTTTCTGTTGTGGTAGCTTTATATCGAGAATTTATTGTTGGGAAAGCAAAAGGAACTCCGTGTTCGTCTGTTTCATAATAACATATATAATCATACTGAGCATTATAGTTTGCTATTCTGCTCTTCCTAAAAACGAAAGCAGATGTTCCAAAGTTGATTCCTAAACTGGTTCCTCCTTTTCCTAAATACGGCATATGCACCATATTTATTACATCGTTCCGATCAAGAATGTCCTTTCGAAGTTTTTCGAAACTCGACAGGAACATCCAACTTTCCATGGTTATCATCGCAGTAAAGCCACAGCCATGTGTCATATCTAAACATTTTTCTATGGAACAGGCAAATAAATCAGCTTTACCGTTGGGATAGTGGAATTTTACATAATCAGAAAATTTTCCACTCATGCCACCTGCTCCCATATATGGAGGGTTTGTAATAACAGAATGGTATTTCTGCGTCAAAATTCGAGCAATGTCAACAATTTTTCTTACCGTTTCCTGTGTTATCTCAAGTCCAATCCTACCTAACTCTAATTGTCCTTCATCATCAATATCGTTAATGTAATTTTCAACTAAGCTCAAATCGTACTTTTCGAGATTAAGGATAAAACCATATTCGCAAGAATCTCTAAACGCATCCAATAGTTCTTTAAGCTGTTTTCGTGCTTTACTTTGGGCATTCAATTCCATATGTGCACCCAAATAGTCAAGATGAATCGTATTGATACCATTGCTTTCTATAAATGAATATACATGAGGTTTTACATCTCGTGTAAAAATACGGCGGTCATACTGACGAGCCTTCATCATAACAGCAAAATATGCCAGCTGTGCAGCTCGCTTATCAATATCAAGACCGAACAGGTTGTTTTCCAGGATGGACTGTGCCGCATCTCTCTGGGTATAGCCCTGAGACTCATAAATCTGCATCAGCACATCGAAACAATATACCAGAATGTGACCGGAACCCATACAAGGATCGATGACCTTAATGTCTTCCGGATTCAGCTTGCGGTATTCTGCACGAATCTGCTCAAGCTGTGCCTGAACGCTTGCTTCCTGCTCGGCTTCTTCCAGATAGTATTTCCAGTTACCCTTCAGACTGTCGCTTGGATGACCTTCCACCCAAAGACGACCAAGGCTGTTTTCCACCATGTAGCGAACGATCCAGTCCGGTGTGAACAGCTGGGTTGCCGCAGGAATGCGCTCCTTGGTGATCTTTACATTCTTTTTCAGCAGAGCAAAGGTCTCATCCTTCGGCTCAATGTTGTAATACTGGTACATCCAGCCGATGATCTCAACCTGACCTTCTTTTTCAACATTGAAGTCACCTTCAGGAATGTCATGGACAAGGTGGTACACGATACCATCATTGTCCGTGAAAGAGATGCTGAGAAGCAGCTCGGTGTAGTTATTGGTTTCCTCAAACAGTTCAGGCAGAATCTCATGGAACTTGTTGCACTGCTTGATGAAAAGCATACGGAACAACTCATCCAGCTTGTTCTCGTCCTTCAGCTGCATAATCTTATCCTGTTCAGCCATGGTGAACTCCATATCTGTGTCGAAAGGAGTGGTCACGAAGTCAGGCTCGTTCTTGGCAGGATTTTCGGAAGAAAGCACACGGATTCTGGAAGGAAGATACTCATTCACTTCCATGAATCGGATAGCGATCAGTCGGTTGAACCAAGTATAGGCAACTTCTTCAACGACCGCTTTGAAAGCAGTCTTATAATCGCTTGTACGTACTTTTTCCTGAATGGCTCTGACCAGAGCGTTTCTCTGTTCAATGTTAGAACCGGCGACCTGCGCATAGTCCTTTGTGCCAATGTCAAAGAACTGCAAGTCTTTCGAGGACTGAGGCAGTGGCTGGGCAATGCCTTTCTCGCTCACGCCAATCAGTCCTGCTTTATATGTAATGTCGGCAATGAGCTTATTTCTTGCCCATACTGCAAAATTTTTAATCGCTGTTTTATTCATAATGCTATCTCCACTTATTAAAACTCAACATGAATTACCGTATTGTCTTCAAGTTGTGCCAATAATTTTTTCTCTAAATCTGCAACATATCTTTTCACATCTTCCTCTGTTTCCAGCTGCCATGTCGTTTCTGTATTAATTGACTTAATGCTAATTGTACGTTGCTTCTTCTTTTTTGATACCGATCCAGCTTGTTGTTTATCAGTTTTTCCTGATCCATAAGAGTTTCCACCATCACGGATTACATCTGGCTGTGGCTGTTTCCGTCCTTCTTTTTTCTCTTCCTCTGCCATTTTCTGAGCCTGCAGTCTGGTTTCCATATCCGCAATCTCATTCAGACAGCGAACCTTTAATGCATCTGCTTCGATTTTAATATTCTGAAGTGTTGCCACATTATTACAATGACTGGCTTTTTCATGCAATTCCTGGAATCGATCCGTATATCTGCTTCGGAGCTGTCCTTCACATAGTTTCCCTTCCAGTTCCTGTAACACACGCTTTCTTGCCTCATCAATAGCTTCTTCTATCGGAGCTTCCATTTCATCCAACAGCTTACTGTAGTTATTCGAAAACTCATCCAATAATCCCGGCAATTTAAAAATATCACTGTACGGAGCAGCTTTTGTCATAATGGTTTTCACCTGCTCCACGATGGATTCAATCTCTTTATTCACGATAAAGGTACGGCTGTCATCATAAATCGCCATCAAACGAATCGCACGGTCAAAGATCGTAATTTGATCCCCAGAGAAGAATTTTTTCACTGGTTCATAATCTTCCGCAAAATCGAGATAATCATCCCTGTCACTATCAACGGAAGCAAAGAATTCATTGGCATTCTTTAACTGAGACACGTTATTCATCAACTTTTTCCCTTGCTGTACCAGAGATTTTCCCGGATACAGCGACTGGCTCTGATAGCGGATTTCCAGTTTTTCCAGATCAGTCTTTAATCTTCCTGCATATCCGATAAAACTGCTCATGACCGCATCATCGTCATCGCTGGCAGGAGATACTCCAAACAGCTCTTTCATAACTTCCCGCACCGCTTTTTTCTGCTTCTCGCTGGCACGGACACGTTTCTCTGTCATCAAACGCTCATTAAATTCTTTCCGTGTAATAAACCGGACAATCTCATCTACACTCTTTGACAGAAGGGTCACAGATTCACTATTTACAAAGAACGCAATCTCTCCGTCTTTAAACAGTTTTGCAACCAGCCACTGGACGTCTGCTTCCACAAATCCATATGGTGCTTTCGTAAATCGATCCAGCAGAGACTTCATGGAAGTCTTTGTGTGACGGGATGTATTCACCGCAATATAATCATTCACATCATGCAAGGCAAGACTGTTCGGTGTCGTATTAGTTCCTGCCAGAGACAGCTGCTGACTATTATTGTGAAACAGCTTCTTAATATCCGCCTCATTCATGGCAGTATCAATATAGGAAAGTTTATGATACACGGAAGCAACCAGTTTACCAATGGCATCATTGATACGGGAAGAAACCTCTTTTGCCGTTGTCTGGACCTGATCACCATTTACATAAATCACTGCCGATTTTAAAGATTCCTCCAAAAACAGACGTGCAGCTGCACTTCTCTCACGCAGTTCCACCTTTTTTGCTTCCTTAATCTGCTCGTACTTTGTCACCGTATTGGTAGCATCGAAACGGATAAACTTTTCTATCTGCAAGGAAGAACGGATTTCATCCAAAAATGTACGGTCATCCGGAAGCACCACTAATACACAGTGGCTCTGTGCAGACAGTAATCGCATGGTTGTATCATCTGCAACTTCATCACTGTTTGGGGTCAGGATTTTTAAGGTAATGTCATAATTCTGACCGGCTTTATATGGCTTATCATCCACCACATGGTTAAATCCAAAGGCATAACGGCCATTAAAAGCAGGATAACGATATTTCTTTTCATCAAATAAACCGTCAAAAATCAGTTCAGATACCTTGGCTGTAATTTCTCCTGCATCCACAGGCTGGGCTTCGATTGCCCGATTGATCTCCTGTTCTTCATTGGTCAGGAATACGTAAATATCCCCATTTTTCTGCACCAATGTCTGACGAATGAGCCGCTTCAGGGCATCTTCTACTTTCTGTGACAGTTCCATACGGTCATTATCCATATGGTCTACCATCAGGCTGGTAATATTCTCAATGTTGGCTTTGATTTCTTTCACGTACTTAATCATAAAGAGTGTCTTGAGTACATTCACATCAAAGCATTCCTCGGCATGATCCGGATTCAGATAATCATTATCCAAAGCACGGGAAATAACGCCCTTATGGGAGTGATCCAAAAACTGCTCCAGAGCGTCATAAAACATATGGAACGGCACAATCGTACCGGTTTCTTCATTCATCACACGCATGGCAGACTCTTTGAACAATGCCAACATGGAACGTTCTCCCTCTGCCAGGTGCTTACCGGATGCTCCATGGGTACGGATGGATGTCAGAACACTTCCCAACAAGTTAAACTGGTATGGAATGAACGGATATACCTGTGCAAAGTTATTCCGGTCAGCATACAGCTTTTTCTCCACACCGTCATTAAACAGAATCAGATTCTTTGCAATGATCTCTTTTTCATCATAATATAATTCCAATGTCTGAGCAGCCGTTTCCGTTTTCTTCAAAACCCTCTCACGGATAACCTCATCAACATTGGCGGAAGACAGAGACAATCTGGTATCAAAACGTCCCTGAATCTTTGAAAAATCATTTCCCTTTGTTTTTGTAATCGAATCAATATCCTGCTGACTGGTTACAATGACCCATGCTTTTCCATGGCAGGCGGTTCCCAGATTCTCTACTACGGTCTGAAGATTAAGCATCAGACTGGAGTTATCGCCAATGTACTGTCCGATCTCATCCACCAGAAATACGATATGGTGATTATTACCTTTTCTATCCATGTATTTCTTGACCATAGACGCAAATTCTTCAATAGTGATGGAATATGGTCTGGTTGCTTTTTCGCATATATTACGGGCTGCTGCTTCACTCATATATCCCATTTCTACCAGCACATCTACAAAATCATCCTGAATAAAGTCAAAATCACTGCGGGCTTCCTTCCAAGGGGTACCAAAGGACTCTTCAAACGTCTCTTCAAATTCTTCGTACCTGTGGGCTTCTGTCAGATTCCGTTCCACATCTGCCAGTGCCGGTATTGCGCCATAAAATCCCTGCATTTCGTTAAACACTTTCAGAAATACAGAGAGGATGGCTTCTTTGTTCTCTTTTCCATTCATCTCACTTTTAGAGTCAATGTTAAAAAGAGCTACATCCGTCGGAACCGTAGCTGCCAGCTTCATATCCGCCATCACCATACGGTCTTTGATCTTTTCATCTTCCTCAAAATATTCCAAAGCAGTCTTTCCATTGACTGTTTTATTTTCCAGAAGATAAGACAGGATTTTCAGGAAGTGGGATTTACCACTTCCAAAGAAACCTGAGATCCACACGCCCATTTTATCTGTTGTTCCGGTAATCCCACGCTTATAACTATCAAAAAAATCACGAAAATGTTTCTGTAACTCACGGGTTACTACATACTCTTCCAATTCCTGCTGGATATTTCTGTCATCATCCTGACCCACCTTAATAACGCCTTTCAGGTCACGGTCAATCGGTTTTACAAACATTTGCCCTATTTTCATCTTGCGTACTCCTTTACTCAACCAGCTTAAACGCCCGATAATAATTGTCATCCTTGATCTCCCCAAAAAGGATCAGTTCCTGTCCATCATACTTTCCTGGATAAAACATCACAACCGGTACATTGTCAATGACCTGATGAAGATTATTCAGAACGGTATGTGACCGAAGGATCGGATAACACTTTCCTATTCCTACAAGAAACACAATCGCCTTTTCCGGTGTGCGTTCCCTGATATAATTTACAATCAAACTGTCTTTTGCCGTGATACGAAGCATATTTCCCACGGCTTTTGTAATCCGGTCAAATCCCCTCTTTTTTTCAAATTCATAGCATTTTTCCAGATAACCTTTTTCTTTTAGGATTTCTATAATAATCTCATACAGATCAAACACCACAATACGATATTCGTCATCTGACTGCTCATTCTTTTTCCGGATATATTCAACTCTTTCACGTACCAACAATTCCTGCTCCGGAGGATAGTCAAAAATATAATATCCAACTTCATTCCCCAAACCTTTATTTTTCCGGAATGAAGGCTTTTTTATCATGGCTTCTGCCTTATCCAATCTTTCTTCCAATGTATTCATGTTAGTTTACCCCCGCCAGAGCCTTTACCAGCACTTCTTCACCAACTGACTGCAAATACCTTTCCAGCGCAATGTCCAGGATAGGCGGTGTGATCATTTTCTTTTTATCAATCACGGTCAGCAAATTGGCATCTGTCATAAAGTTTAAATAACAGGAACGAAGATGGCGTTTTGTACTGTCCTTCCATCCAGCAATCAGCTCACTCTGTGCTTCTTTTCTGGTAAAGAACACATTCACATCTGATTCTTCCATAACCTCTACACCAAGGATCACTTTTTCCCGATAGGTTTCATATACAAACTCAAAAAACAACCTGTCTGTTCTTAATATTGTAACCAGGTTGATCAGTTTCTGTGTCGCCAGATCAGAAGTACAGAACAAATCCACAAGAGTATCATCCATTGCTTTCACACGGGTAATGATATATCCTGCCATACGCAGTGCACGGTACTCCTTTGCTGCTCCAAAGAGGTTCTCCTCAACACATTTTTTCTTTATATCGTCATATGCCATTCCTTCCTGTCTCAATTTCACTGCCTTCTTAAATTCCAGGAACCAGAATGACTGAGACATAAGACCTGCGCTATATTTCTTACATTCCATATGAAAAACCTCTCTATTCCACTGTCTTTTCTCTATTCTCATCTACTTGATTATCAGGAATAATATCTACGATTTCATCGACTGTGCAACCCATATGAACACAAATCTTTTCGATTACTTCCATAGTGACATTTTCATTATTCGCAAGTTTCGTAACGGTATTGCTGCTAATTCCCGTCAACTCCCTGAAATCTTTCTTTTTCATATCCCTATCTATCAGCATTTTGAAAAGCTTTTTATAAGATACTGCCATACCTGATACCTCATTATTCACGTACTTTTTATCTTCTCATGCTACGTATATTATTGTAGCATAGAATTCTTTCTTTGGGTATCAAAAAAATGGTGTTCGAGTGATTTTTCATCGTTTTTCAAGATTTTCACAGCGAAGGAGTTTGAAAATGATATTCAAACTCCTTCTCATGCCATGCTTTCCAATATCCTGGTAAGATTACTCCTCCAGATACATTTTTACTGCATTAAAACACTTCAGCGCCTCTGAATCTGCATCATTGAAATTAGAGGAAAATGTCTGCAGACTGCCGGAAGGATCTGTTGCCAGATTTGTCAACGTGAGATACGCATCGTACAACTCCGTAACCGCTTCATACGCATCCTCATATTCATCCGGTGGATTTTTCAACTTCTTCATCAGTGAATTTACTGTATCCTGATTATCCTCAATGCTGCTTATCTGCAGACTGAAAGAAGAATCGGAATATAAATTCTGTAATGCATCATTAAAATCCGATACAAAATAACCGCTTGGTCTGGTATATTTATCAGTCGAATCATCCCGTTCCTCATAAATTGCGTTGTACCAGACTTTTTTTATCAGATTTCCACAGGTTTCCGCATCGCCAGCTCCGGATAACATGGAATACGTTACAAGTTCCAGATTAGCCGAATATTCTTCGATTCTCTTTGCTGCTTCCTCTGCCTCTTTTTTCTTTTGTCCCTGCACAACAGCAACTGCAATCAAAGCGACAATTAATATCACTACTGCCGCAATTGCTATTATTTTCTTTGATTTCTTTGCTATTTTTACTCCAGTTACTTCTACCTGCTGTGGTGTAGCTTCACTGTCTTTCACATTTTCGACAGGACAACCGCATTTTGGACATACATCTGCCTCAGCATCCAATTCTGCACCACATTCCTGACAGTATCTTTTTTCTTCCGGTATCAGAACTGCTCCACAATGCACACATTTTTTTGCCTTATCTGATACCTGTTCGCCACAATTCGGGCACTCCATCATTGCCATATTTTTTCCTCCGTGTAATTTATTATTTTTAATTATGCCTGTGCAACATTTTGATGTAACACTGGTTTTATCCGTCTGTATATCTCAAGACCCTGTTTTTTTCCAAACCGGTGCAGAGAATTCAGGTAAATGATCTTCGGTGTCTTAGCCGTTTCCATCATATTCTGGATTTCCGGCATTTTACTGGCATAATCTGTTCCACAAAAGATTTGTCTCAAAATCTCCTGTAATCTCATCCGCTCCTCATATCTTGCCTGGAACACATCTATATCTACTCCTGCCAGTTTTTCCTTTAGTCGTTTTACCCTGTTGCTATTGTCATTGCTGGCTATCAGACTTCTCTCAACAGATGGGGAAATTATAATCTTATTATTGGATGGTAACCTCACATCCCAATAATCACGCACTGCCTTGTACCCCTGATCTTTACTGATGATTGCGACCCGTTCTTTATGACCAGTACCATAAAATTCTCCCACTCTCGATGCAATATAGAAGTCTAAGCCATTCTTTCCCGTGTTTTTCAGTTTACATGTATCGAAATGGCAGCCCGATCTTTCAATATCCTCCAGGTATCTGTTTTCACAGCTGTGGGCAGCATTACTGAAGAATATCGTAAGATAATCACTTTCTTCCAGATAGTCCACACCCCGTAGTCCGCCACTTCTTACATTTTCAAAATCCACCAGAAAATACATATCCTACCCTCTCTTTCTGCCACGGCTGTTTTTCTTATGCTCTACAATCTCCTCTGACCAGTTACCATCAAATACTTCTTCCATGCTTTCAGCCTGTACTGCTTTTGACACTGCTCTGCCCACGGCCTTAAAATTGATAGCAACACCTTCCGGGTCATTTTCATATGTCACAGAACGGTTACGGGCAATACCGATTTTTTCCGCTTCTTTCCCGGCATCAATATTTGCACCAAGGAATAAGAATTCCCATCCACACTCTTTTTTTGCACTGATCATTCTCCTGATCTGTTCATATGTAAAATTCTCACTGGAATTTTCTAATCCATCGGTAGTAATAACAAAAATGACTTTTCCGGCTTTGTGTGCTTCCGGGAGATGTTTCTGGACATTATCAATCTTTTCAATCGCTGCCCCCACTGCATCCAGAAGTGCCGTACATCCTCGAACATAGTATTCTTTTTCTGTCAAAGGCACGATAATCTCAATCGGAAACCGATCATGAATAATCTCCACCTGATCATCAAACAGCACTGTTGTCACATTCACTTGCTTCCCTTCAGATTTCTGCCTCCCAATCATTCCATTAAATCCACCAATAGTATCGCTCTCAAGACCTCCCATGGAACCACTTCTGTCTAAAATAAAAACCAACTCAGTTAATCCTGTATTCATGTGATTACCTCCAATCGTTTATAATCACATTTTATATACAGAACCAACTGAGTTGGTCGCATACCAGGCGACATTGAAATTTCGCCTTTTCTTTTCACTTAACCAAAAACTGGTTGCCCATAAGCATACAATACATCATTGATCTCAAACATATCATAGATTTTATTCTGCAAAAAATATGCTACTATAATATCTGTTTTGGAACTTCTGGATAATGCAAATCCGGCACTGCGAAGCAAATCCTTTGCTTCATCCAGGGATAACTCCAATGCTATTGTAAAAGCCAGCACCGTTTTCTTATTTGGTGCGTAGCTGATATCTTTCCGAATCTTTGAAAAATGTCTCCGGTCAACATATGCTTTTGTATATACTTCAGAATCTGTCAATCCCCTCTCATCAATCATACGAAGAAGACGCTGTGAAAATGTCTCTTCCATCTGATTCATCAGATCATCTATGTTCCGGTTCGTCGCCATTGTCTGCGACATTTCTTTGGTAATCTTCGTTTTTTTCATGCTGCCCACATCAAATTCCGCTGGAGCAGACATATCTGTCTCATAGTCAGCAGGTGCTTCCTGCTTCTTCTGTTCCTTTCTCTTTTTCCGGAAGCTTGTTATTTTATCAAAGATGGACTTCATTTCTTCATCCATTTTAATATCATCTGTCCCTGGCTCGTAGTATTTGTCTATGTACTTTCCAACTTCTTCAATCAATTCTTTGTTTGCCATATACTTTACACCTGCCTTACTATTTCATGTTCTCATTATAAACCAAATTTGACTTTTTCACAGCTATTTTCATTCATCGTAGTGGCTCATTCCTCCGAAAATTCCCGGATTACTATGACCTTTTTTATGACAAGTCTTATCATAATGGTTTACACCACCAAATAAGCCGGCTCGACTATTTCCTACTTTATGCCCATGATCATCATAATGATTCATGCCTCCGAACAGTGCCGGATCACTATGCCCGACTTTTTTCCCATTGCTGTCATAATTATTCATACTTCCAAAAAATCCAGGATGACTTTCTCCTATTTTCTTTCCGTTCGCATCATAATGATTTACTGTCTCGAACAAACCTGGTCTGCTATATCCTTTTTTTCTCATATCATCAGATTGCTCACTTATATTTGTTTGAAAGTTCTATATATTATACTTTATCAATCAACAAATAAATTATGGTCGCATACCAGGCGACATAAAAAAAAGAGGTTACCTCAGCAAAGGTAATCCCTCTCATTTTTATGATTCACCATTTTTTCAAACTCTACAAAATCATACAAGCTCCACTTCTTTCTCTTTACTGTATTCTCCCTGCTGTTTCGCAATAATTTTCTTATTGCTATTTCCTGCTACGTTCCTGTGCAATCTGCTGCTCCAGATACCTCGGCACCGGCTTTCCGGATCTTTTTGCAATGGCAATTTGTTTCTCATGAAGCTTCTTTATCACAGAAGTCCTTTTTTCGGACGTTTCGATGTTGGTTTCTGTGCTTTTTCAACTGCCTTTTTCTGGTTATTGACCTGACCATCCACCATATCATAATTGGCTTCTGTACCGGATTCATGACTTCGTTCATACATCCCATTCTGGAAATATTTCTGATAAAGTTCCATCTTTGTCTGCATCTGTTTCATTCTTTCCGGATACTTATTCTCAGGATGAATATATTCACGGATTTTCTGCTTGGCAGTTTCATCAAAACCTCTGATTCCGGTTTTTGCCACATATTTTCCGTAACTGTCGAGAATGATTCTCACAGCTTGTTCCCAGAATTCCTGATGTTCCAACAGATAAAACTGTTTTCCATCCATTATGATATTGTCCGTTACCTTCCAGTTTCCGGAATATCCATCTATTTTATAATCCTTTGTGTCCATGGAGATTACGCTTCCTGTTGAATTCATGCGGATGAATCCGCTGATTCTTCTGGGATGATCATCACTAAGATAGAAGCAGGAGATTTCTCCTTCATGGTTAAGCACCAGCACATCACTGACTTCTGTTTTATACCGGATCCGTTTCCAGATTTCATTAGCGGTCTCATCCGGCTTCATTTCGCCGACCATCATATGCCGGTAAAATTCCACACGAACAGCAAAATTCTTTTCCCGGACCTCGTTGTAGGACAGATGCCATAGTTTCCGTCCGGCAGTCATCTTGTTGACACGATAAAGAGCAAATTGATCAATCTTCATGCTCATCATCCCCCGATGCCAAGAGATATGAATCCAGATCCAGTGTATAATAATACTTGTCTTCAATCTGCTGCAGTTTCTCGATCAGTGACGATACGATTTCAATCATTTCTTCATCGGATACATCCTCTTTTGTTTCTTCCAGAACATCCAGTGTTTCTTTTAATGTCTCTACGGTATCCTGTCTGGTCTTTTCGGCAAAGATCGCCATTACCATTAATTCATTTTCTTCGAATTTCACTGGTTTCATAAACTCATTGCCTCCGAAATAAGACTCTTATATGCATTGGACACTTTGCTCTTAGGACAGTGGGCATAAATGCTGATTCCCTCTGCACTTGTTTCTTCTGCCTTTACCGATAACGGTATTACATTTTCAAAAATCGTGATCTTTGAACCGTAGGTAACGTGGAGCATGGTTGAAATATCTTTTGCGTAATTTGTTCTGAAATCTACCATGGTCAGAAGAATTCCCATGATCTGCAATTTCCGGTTCAGTCTTTTCTTTACCATGGAAATTGTTTTGATCAACTGCTGGAGACCTATTACTGGCAGATATGCTGCCTGTACCGGAATCAGAACCGCATCCGAAGCAACCAGCGCATTGATCGTCATCATTCCCAGGCTGGGCATACAATCGATCAGAATATAATCGTATCGTTCTCTCATCATTTCTATATAATCCTTCATGATCATTTCTCTGCTCATTACATTTCCCAGTGTCACTTCCAAAGCTGATAGTTCAATGTTTGCTGGTAACAGATCCACATTTTCCTCATGATGAAGAATTCCGTCATCCGATTGTATTTCTTCCTCATTGATCACCGCCAGCATGATGGTTGCCAGAGTAGTGCCAATATCATCCGGTTCCACATATCCAAGACTGGCAGTCAGACTTCCCTGAGGATCTGCATCAATCAACAGCACTTTTTTTCCTTCTTTTGCGAGACCAATCCCTAAATTTACGGTTGTCGTGGTTTTTCCGACACCGCCTTTTTGGTTTGTAACAGCGATTACTTTACACATTCTTCATTCCTCCGTTTCTTATTTGTCCCAGTATTGTTCCATCCATATTTTTAAGATTGCTACGATTTCGCGCTTCATCATTTCCGGCGTATAGTTGTTTGGAAAATATCTGTGAAGCTGTTCATTTGTAAATGTGACTTTTGTTATTTCTCCTTTTTTATTTCACTGAGAATTTCCTGCATCTTTTCTAAAGTCAGCTTTCCATCTTTGCTCAATTTTTTTATTCGCTGTGCCTGAGAAAGAGAGGGCACTGACTGAGCATAATCCATGGCTTCGATTAGCTGTTTTTGTTCCTTTTCCTTTAATGCTGCCAGTTCAACTGCCGGATTGAAGGAAATCAGTTCATCGTCTAACTGCTGTAAAAGCTCTGGAATCAGGTTCGTAAGAGTAATATATCTTTGCACCTGCTTTGGACTTTCACCTGTTTCTTCTGCGATAATTTCCACTGTTCTCTTTCCTTTTAAATTGTGGTCGATTTGGCTACGCGGTCTTCCAGCAGTCCTTTTCATAGCATCATTCTTCATTTTGTAAGCAAAAGCTTTCTCACTGTAACTGATCCGTTCCCTTTGAAGATTAGAATCCACCATTTTTATAATGGCTTCCTCATCGTTCATAACCCGAATGATCACAGGCACTTTCCGATATCCAAGTTGCTGTGCCACATATTTTCTTCTGTGACCAGAAATGATTTCGTATACACCATCTGGTACCGGCCTTACGATCAGCGGATTTAAAACACCATATTTCTTTATGCTGTCTTTCAGAAGATGCATATCCTTATTATCTTCAACCTTGAATGGATGATCTTTAAAAGATCTGAGCCTTTCAATCTCAATTTCAATTATCTGTTCATCATCAAACTGAGTGGCTGCCTCTTTTTCTACCATTGAATTCCTCCTTTTCCTGTAATCCAAACAAAAAAGCCCGTTCAGATTAGATTCTTTTTTATTGAATCTGATCCAAACGAGCATCTCGCTTGTCATGCCTTAGCATGTCAAAGGAAGCTCCAGTGGAGGTTTCTTTGACTTAGCTACAGCTAATGAAATATTCTATTGTTTCAGCTAATAGATGTTTGCAGAAGTTCCTTTCAGCAAAGGATTTTTCTTTGTTTTACATCCCTGATCTGAGGTTTCTACAGGAACGAACCCCGATGTTAGCAGGAAGTTCAAATTTTCCCGTTTACAAAACAGTATTTTTGATTAGCCGCCAGCTAACGAAAATCGTTTCAAATTAGCTGGGAATTCATTCCCGACCTGCTTTTTTTCATCTCATTGAAAACAAAAAAGCGGTTCATGACATAGCATTTTCTGCTAATCATTACCGCTTTGTTTGCAACCGTCCCCTGCGGGAATCGAACCCACAGCTAGCGCTTAGGAGGCGCTTGTTTTATCCGTTAAACTAAGAGGACATTACCGATTTTTGGCTTAAACACTGGGTTTTTGCCACTTTGGTTCGGTAACCGTTTTATGATTTTCAGCTAATTTTGATTAGCTGGATATCATCAGATTATTCATTTTATTAACAGTAGAGCATCCGCCAGAATGGGGAAAGCTTCGTTGTTAATTTTGTCTCTTCCAGAATCGATTTGAACTCCAAGTTCTTTTTTCATTTTTCCTTCAGGGTTCAGCCACGGCTCCTTCTTAGGAGGCACTTGTTATATCCATTTAACTAAGGGAACTAACCATACTTAGGTATTCTACCACTATACTGATAAAAAATCAACCTGAAAAATCAATCTGTCCCTGAAGCCAGATATTTCCCTTGAATCTTCTTCCCATCTCCGGCTCTCCCATTACTCCTTCCTTAGGAACGCAAATATCAAACTGCAGTTCATTTACATCCAGTTTCATCTGATACAGTTTTTCTCCTGTCAAAATATTCTCACGCTCTCTGACCGCAAGAATTTTTCCCATAATAGAATACATATCACACTCAACACCGTATGGCATAAAATAAGTATCTACAATGGATAAGATATCTTCGTTGATCAGCCTGTATGATACTTTTGAATATGTATCAATATCATTTAATGTCAACGTTTCTATCGCTTCCTGATCTCCGTTACGGGCAGCATTGAGAAGCTGCTTCCTGTTTTCAGAATTCTCTTTTTCTTTTTTCGTCGGCTCCTGTTCCCGTTTCACCGGGAGCAGGATTTTTCCGGAAACTGCAAGTCCGGAAAACGTCGCGGCATTATAAACCGCACGTTTTCCAAGCTGCTTTTCCTTCATATATTCCAATCCATTCTGCAAATGGAAAATAAGGCTGATTCCAACCTTCGGGTCTTCACAGATTCCCACATATCGTTCATTCTCAATACGTTTCTCTACCACTGCTTCTGAACGTGTCGTGATTCCTGACCCTTCGAAATACGGAAAATAATAATCTGCATCAAATTCTTCATTTTCATCTAACTCACCGCATAATGAAATTCCAATTCCCTGTCCAAATTCCTTTTTTAATTCACAATAATCATTTTTTTCCTGATATGACACTACCGTCTGTTTTGTAAAATCATTTTCTACCTGTTTTAAGATTTCTTTCAGTTCCTTTTTTGTATGGATTTTACTAAATCCGATTGCTTTTAAATATTGATGCATATCCTTCTCCTGATTTTATTATTTTTTTGGAAGGATTACAGCATTTCCTCCCATATAAGGACGCAATACTTCCGGTATTCTTACAGAACCATCTGCCTGAAGGTTATTTTCCAGAAATGCAATCAGCATTCTCGGAGGAGCAACGACTGTATTGTTCAATGTGTGTGCAAAATATTTTCCGTCAGCACCTTTTACGCGGATGCCAAGTCTTCTTGCCTGTGCATCTCCAAGATTAGAACAGCTTCCGACTTCAAAATATTTTTTCTGTCTCGGTGACCATGCTTCTACATCCACTGATTTAACTTTCAAATCTGCCAGATCACCGGAGCAGCATTCCAGTGTTCGTACCGGAATATCAAGAGAACGGAATAAATCAACTGTATTTTTCCACAACTGATCATACCATTTCATACTGTCTTCCGGCTTACATACTACAATCATTTCCTGTTTTTCAAACTGGTGGATTCTGTATACACCGCGCTCTTCGATTCCATGAGCTCCTTTTTCCTTTCTGAAACACGGTGAATAACTGGTCAAAGTCTGCGGAAGCTGGTCTTCAGTAAGAAGCGTATCAATGAATTTACCAATCATGGAATGCTCACTTGTTCCTATCAGGTACAAATCTTCACCCTCAATTTTGTACATCATTGCATCCATTTCCGCAAAACTCATAACGCCTGTCACAACATTGCTGCGAATCATGAACGGAGGAACGCAGTAAGTAAAGCCGCGATTTATCATAAAATCTCTGGCATATGAAATTACAGCAGAATGAAGTCTTGCAATATCTCCCATCAGATAATAGAAACCATTTCCCGCAACGCTTCTTGCACTGTCCAGGTCAATTCCATTAAAACGTTCCATAATTTCTGTATGATAAGGGATTTCAAAATCCGGAACGATCGGTTCTCCAAAACGTTCTACTTCTTTATTTTCACTGTCATCTTTACCAATCGGAACAGAAGGATCTATAATATTCGGAATCGTCATCATGATCTTTTTGATTTTTTCCTCAACTTCTTTTTCCTCTGTACTCAGTGCTGCAGTTCTTTCTGCATTTTCGGCAATCTGTTTTTTAATTGCTTCCGCCTCTTCTCTCTTTCCCTGCGCCATAAGTCCGCCGATCATCTTAGAAGCTTTATTTTTTTCTGCACGAAGCGCTTCTACTTCCTGCTTAATCTCACGGTTTCTTTTATCCAGTTCAATCACTTCATCTACAAGAGGAAGTTTATTATCCTGAAACTTATTTCTGATATTCTGCTTAACTACTTCCGGATTATTTCTCACAAATTTAATGTCTAACATTTTGATTCTCCTTTTTATTCTAATTCTTCATTTGTCTCATACATATCTCTGATATCATATTCTTCCTGATAAACAGCTTTTTCCAGAGATTCTCTTTCTTCAGATGTAAGTTCGGCATAACTTTCACCTTTCACGACTTCTTTAAGGAATAAATGAGTAGATTTATCCGTTCTCATTACATCAAAAATCCATCCGTTATTGTTTCCGTCAAGAATCGTCCATGCGAAACTTACATCTGCTCCTATTTCATGAAATGCATCATATCTTACTATAGCCGTTTTCTGATAACTATTTTGAAACTCATTATATAAATATTTCATTTTCAATTCATTGTCATCCAGCTTTTCATTTAATGCATCAAGTGCTTCAAATCTTTCATATACACTTTGTTCTAAAGTTTTCCCGTCTTTACCTTTCATAAACGAAAGATAGGTTTTTTTTAATCTGGCATATTTCATGTTTGCATTTATCAGTAGTAAAAACAATATAATCTGAATAACGAACAGAGCAATGAACAGATATGCCGGATCAATCCCCAGATTTGAAAGCAAGTTATTATTCATATCTATGCCTCCATTTTATACTCACTTTTTTTAATTCAGTCCGTGAGTCATCTCCCATTTTATATAATAGAACATTTTATTTCTACTACTTTAATAATTACAGAGCTATTATTTTTGTAACAATTCAGACATAATGGAAAAGGTGTGCTAATCATGTCTTCATGAAAGAGCACGCTGCTTCGATTATGAGCTTAGCGTTCAAAATGAGCGAAAATAGCTGCGAAGCAGCGAGGTAGCACCGGAGGTGCATTTTGCGAATGGTTCATGCTGAACTGTTACTTATATTTTATAATAATGATTACGGTGCAGAGATTGACATTATTAAATCATATATTCTTTCCAATTCATTTTCAGAATAATATTCGATTTCAATTTTTCCTTTTCCGTTACCTTTTGAGTTTATATTAACCTTTGTTCCCATAATACTTTTCATTTTTTCAGAAAGATCTTTATAAACAAACATATGTTCTTCTTTAGGTTTTTCAACTTCTTTTTTAGGTGTTTTTAATAATTTTACTAATTTTTCCGTCTCACGGACACTAAGTTTTTCATCAAATATACGCATAGCTAAAGAATATTGTTGTTCAGGATCGTCTATTGCAAGCAATGCGCGGGCATGACCTGTAGAAATCATGTCATCAATGATCATCTGCTGTACTTTGGGAGCCAGCTTCAATAAACGCAGTGAATTTGTAACTGCAGTCCTGCTTTTTGATACTCTTTCGGCAACTTCATCTTGTTTTAATTGAAATTCTTCTAAAAGTCTTTTGAACGCCAACGCTTCTTCAATTGGATTTAGATTTTCTCTCTGAATATTTTCAATAAGAGAAATTTCAACAATTTCCTGATCGGTATAATCTTTAATCAGTACAGGAACTTCTTTTAAGCCAGCTAATTTAGCAGCTCTCCATCTTCTCTCCCCTGCAATAATTTCATAATAACCATTCTTTTTCTGTACAAGTAACGGTTGAAGGACACCAAACTGTTTCACCGAATCTGCCAACTCAAGCAATGAGTCTTCATCAAAATCTTTTCTCGGCTGTGACCGGTTAGGCTCTATCTGATTTACTTTCAACATAGTTTCGCCTTTATCAGTCTTTTCCTCTGATTTTTCTTCCGGTTTAGAAATTTCTGTTACAGAAGATTTATTGTTTCCCTGTATTAATGCATCTATTCCTTTTCCAAGACCTTTTTTCTTAACAGGCGCCATTATCGATCCTCCCCTTTATTAATAACTTCTTCTGCCAGTCTCATGTAACTTTCACAACCCGTAGACTTTGGATCATACAAATTAATCGGCATTCCATAACTTGGAGCTTCCGCAAGACGAATATTACGAGGTATAATCGTCTTGTAAATTGTTTGATTCAGATTATCTTTCACATTTTCCACAACCTGAAGAGAAAGATTAGTTCTCGCATCGTACATAGTGAAAACAACTCCTTCTATTTCCAAATCACCGTGAAGTCTCTCTTTTACAAGTTCGATCGTATGAATCAACTGACTTAATCCTTCAAGCGCATAATACTCGCACTGAATCGGAACAAGTATAGAATCAGCAGTCGTCATAGCATTAATAGTCAGCATACTCAGTGACGGTGGACAATCAATGATCACAAAATCATAATTATCTTTAACCTTAGCTACAGCATTTCTGATGATAAATTCTTTGTCATCAATACCAATTAATTCAATTTCAGCCGCTGAAAGGTCAATGTTTGACGGAAGAACATCAAGATTTTTAATAACTTCTTTACAAATACAATCACCAATCTCAATATTTCCGATAATTAAATCATAAACCGTATAATCCACCCCGTCTTTATCCACTCCAAGACCACTTGTCATATTTCCCTGTGGATCTAAATCCAAAGCCAGTACTTTTTTATCAAGTGAAGCAAGACAAGAAGACAGATTGATAGCTGTTGTGGTTTTTCCGACTCCGCCTTTCTGGTTAGCAATAGCAATTACTCTCCCCATTCTAATCCCCTTTCCACAATAAAACTAACTTTTTTTCATATCTAGACATAGTATATCACTTTTCATTTCTATTTTCCACTCAAAAAAAGATCCACAGGATCTTTTTTTCATACACTTACAACTCAAAAATATGTCCACCAGGCTTTTTTATATGCATAGCAATTAAAAATATTTCACGTGAAACATTTAATTTGCAATTTCAATATCGTATAAACCTTGTATTGCATATTAAATTTATCTAACAAGTTGTAAATATAGATTATAATACTATTCATTATAATATAATTATAAATAGTGAATGATAAAAATATGGAATGTTTCACGTGAAACATTCCATATTTTTAAGAATTAAGCTGATTTTATATTAAGAAATAACATGCATTTTAATATATAAACAAATAGATATAAATAAGGCAAAATAATAAAAATTAAGTTTTATCAAATGTTTCACGTGAAACATTTATAATGACAAAACTCACAAATTTTATACTCATTATTAAAACAATTTATAAATAACCTACATTACTACTGTATAATATGTTTTATTACACATTAATTTATTGTTTATGATAACAACTATATATAAATGATATCAAATATATTATTTCAAAGGTTCTTTTGCAGGCATTCCTGCTTTTCTTGGATATTTTTTACCTGTACTTTCCTTTTTCTTTATTTTCACAAATGATCTGTTAATTTCCGTCTCAGGTAATTGTAATTTAATAATATCATTAATCCTACCACCTAATATTTTAATCGCTTTTTTCGACTCTTCTACTTCTCCTTCTATTATTCCACTCTTATATGAAATAAAAACTCCGCCGAGCCTTACATATGGTAAGCAGTATTCACTTAGTGTAGATAAATTAGAAACAGCTCTTGATACACACAAATCAAATTTTTCTCTGTATTTTATATCTTTTGCATAGTCTTCTGCTCTGCCATGAATTGTTGTGACATTTATTAATCCAAGTTCATTCACAACCGCATCCAGAAAATTAATTCTTTTTTTTAGAGAATCCAGCAATACTACTTTAAGATGTGGAAACACGATTTTTAATGGTATTCCCGGAAATCCTGCTCCAGTCCCAATATCTATCATCCAATTAACTTTTTTTAGATCAATTGCTTTTACGACTGCTAAACTGTCTAGAAAATGTTTTTCATACACTTCATCAACATCTGTGATACCTGTAAGATTCATCACTTTATTCCATTCAATAAGTAACTCATAATACTTATAAAATTGTTCCAGCTGTAAATCAGATAATTCAATATTAAGTTCTTTAAGCTGATTCAAAAAATTATTTTCCATATCATCATCCCATCTTAATTATTTAAAATAGATTATTTATAAATTTAAAGCTTCTATTATTGTCGAACTAACCAATTTTATTTTGCACTTACATACACAAGTAAAACAGATATATCTGCTGGTGATACACCTGATATTCTAGACGCCTGCCCTATTGATGAAGGCTTAATTTGCATTAACTTTTGCTTTGCCTCAATTCTAAGGCTTTTTACATCCTCATAATCAATATCATCAGGTATCTTTTTATTTTCCATTTTTTTGAATTGATCTACCTGCCGAAGTTGCCTTTTAATATATCCATTATATTTTATATTTATGTTCACCTGCTCTGTAACGCTTTCTTCCAAAACAGGACGACTTTTATCTATTGGAGCAAGTATGTCATAATTCAATTCAGGACGTCTTATTAATTCAGCTAATGTAGTACCTGATGTAAGCGGAGTACTTTCATATTTTATAAGAAGATTCTGCACATCTTTGGATGTTCCAATATTTGTATGTTCAACCCTGGAAATTTCTTCTTCAATTTCTCTTTCTTTCTTCAATAAATGTTTATATCTTTCCTCATCTATAAGTCCAATTTCATAACCAAGCTTTGTAAGACGTAAATCCGCATTATCCTGCCTGAGAATCAAACGATATTCCGCTCTTGATGTCATCATTCTGTAAGGTTCTTTATTTTCTTTTGTCACAAGATCATCAATCAAAACACCTATATACCCTTCAGATCTGTCAATTACTATTCCTTCTTTATTCTGTATCTTACGTGATGCATTAATTCCGGCAATCAGACCCTGAACTGCAGCTTCCTCATATCCAGAACTTCCATTAAATTGTCCTCCACTGAATAAACCTTCAATATTCTTAAATTCCAATGTATTTTTCAATTGTCTTGCATCAATACAGTCATACTCAATCGCATAGGCATTTCTAACAATCTTTGCGTTTTCAAGTCCGGCTACACTTCTGTACATTGTATACTGTACATCTTCAGGTAAAGAACTTGACATCCCACCGATATACATTTCACTCGTGTCAATTCCTTCCGGCTCAATAAAAACCTGATGCCTGTCCTTATCTGGGAACTTTACTACTTTATCTTCAATAGATGGACAATACCTTGGTCCTGTTCCTTCAATAATACCCGAATAAAGTGGTGATCTGTCCAGGTTCTTTCTGATTATCTCATGTGTTGTCTCATTCGTATAGGTCAGCCAACACGAAACCTGCTCTTTTTGTATTTCTTCCGGATTTGTTGTAAACGAAAACGGAACAATCCGTTCATCCCCTTTTTGTTCCTCCATTTTACTGAAATCAATAGAATTTCTGTCTATCCTCGCAGGAGTTCCCGTCTTAAAGCGGTACATTTTAACTCCAAGAGATTTAAGACTTTCCGTTAAATAATTTGCCGGCTGCAGACCATTCGGCCCTGTCTGTGTGCTGACATCACCATAAATACATCTTGCCCTCAAATATGTTCCAGTACAGAGAACAACTGCACGACATCTGTAAATTGCACCTGAATATGTCTGAACACCGGTCACCTTTCCATCCTCTGTTAGAATATCCGTCACTTCCATCTGGCGTATATCAAGATTTTCCTGGTTCTGTAAAACCTTTCTCATTTCCTTACTATAGTTTGCTTTATCTGCCTGCGCTCTCAAAGAATGTACCGCAGGTCCTTTTGACTTATTCAACATTTTAGACTGGATAAATGTCCTGTCTATCACTTTTCCCATCTCTCCTCCAAGCGCATCCAATTCTCTCACCAGATGCCCTTTTGAACTTCCGCCTATATTAGGATTACACGGCATCAGAGCGATGCTGTCCACACTCACTGTAAAAATTACAGTTTTCATTCCTAACCTTGCAGTCGCCAAGGCGGCTTCACATCCTGCATGCCCTGCTCCTACAACTGCAACATCATAATAATCTTTATTTTCCCATACAGAATTTGCTGAATATTTCATTTACCAAATCCTCTCCTATTGTTTCTCCTGTAATATATCCTAATGATTCATATGCATCCATCAAATCTATCGAATAAAAATCTTCCGGCATATTATTTTTTATACTTTGTATAACTCTATCCAAAGAAGAAAGTGCTTCCTTCAATGCTGATTTCTGTCTCATATTCGTTATATATATCTCATCATTAAATGAAATATTTCCTTTCAGAAACATTGATTTCAGCACAGAAATAAATTCCTTTATTCCCTCTTCATTTTTTGCAGAAACCCCTATGACCGGTGTATTATTTGAATAATTTCCTTCATTTTTTATAGTTTTTCCAATATCATTGTAAGTTTTTTGCAAGTATTCTTTCGTTGTAATAACATTTAAATCTATCTTATTTAATAAAATAATTGCTTTTTTATCATAAATAAATCTTATTATGTTTTTATCATTTTCATCAATCATTTTTGATGCATCAACGACATATATAATCAGATCTGCATGTTCTGCATATTGTTTCGCCTTTTCTACACCAATTTTTTCAATTATATCTTCAGTATCTCTAATGCCTGCCGTATCTATAATATTCAGATTAATTCCATCCAAACAAATCTGTTCTTCCAGGACATCTCTCGTTGTCCCTGCAATATCTGTTACAATCGCCCGTTCTCTTCCTGCCAGAACATTAAGCAGTGAAGATTTTCCTACATTCGGTTTCCCCAATATAACTGTCTGTATCCCTTCTTTTATGATTCTTCCATTTTCGGAAGAATCTATCAATCCTGATAACTCATCTTTTATCTCTTCAATAACCGCATAAAGTTTTTCACCATACCCATCTACACTTGTATGCTCCGGATCATCAAGAGCAGTTTCTATAAATGCTGTGTGGTAAATTATTTTATTTCTAATTTCTTTTATTTTTTTCTTTAAACTTCCTTGGAGCTGACTTACAGAACTTTTCAAGGCATACTCGTTTTTTGCATTTATAAGATCTATCACAGCCTCTGACTGTGACAGATCCATCTTTCCATTTAAAAAAGCACGCTTTGTAAATTCTCCCGGTTCGGCAGGTCTTGCACCATTATTAAGTACAATTTCAAGAACCTTTTTTACAACAAGGGTTCCCCCGTGGCAGTTTATCTCAACTGTATCTTCTCCGGTAAATGTCTTTGGCGCACGCATAACTGATACAAGTACTTCATCTGCAGTTTCTTCTCCATCCATAATAAACCCATGATGAATGGTATATGCCGGCGCTTCCGATAATTTCTTTTTACCTTTGTAAATTTTATCAATAATCTGAAATGCATCTTCTCCGCTGATTCTTACAATACCTATACCCGAATTTGACATTCCCGTAGAAATTGCTGCAATTGTATCTTTGCTGTACATAAATCCGCCTCCCGCTTTTAAAAAAGACGTCCTACAGCTTCACGAAAGTATCCGTGAAGCGTAAAACGTCCTCTTTCGCTTCCATCAGTTTCCATTGACTTCCAATTACATTTTTTACAGAAACCGTTTCTTACTATCTTTTAAGGTCAGAAACGATTCCTTTAATGATATTTTTTCATCATTTCTGAATATATCTCTGACTTATTATGCCTGCTGCTACCGCTTTAAGGTTATTACTACCTTTCTGTAAGGCTCCTCACCTTCACTGTGAGTTGTAACATATGGATCAGACTGAAGTGCCGAATGAATAATTCTTCTCTCATATGGATTCATTGGCTCAAGTGAGAACGGTCTTCTTGTCCTTTTTACCTTATGTGCAATATTTTTTGCAAGATGTCTAAGGGTTTCTTCTCGTCTTTCTCTGTAATTCTCTGTATCCAGCTTAACTCTTACATATCCTGTCTGATATTTATTTGCCACACGATTTGCAAGGTACTGAAGTGAGTCAAGAGTCTGACCGCGTTTTCCGATCAGAATTCCCATATTTTCACCTTCCAGATCAATACTGAGTGAACCTTCTTCATCAATTTTTGAAGTAATCTTTACATCCATTCCCATAGCCGCCAATGTATCATAAAGAAATTTTTCAACTCCCTTTTTTGCTTCTTCTGATACTTCTGCCGGTTCTTCGTGTTTCTTTATTGCCGGGTTTTCTTCTTTTACAGCTTCGTCTGCTTTTCTTTCCTCTGCCGCTTTCTTAGACGCGATAGAATTTTCCCTGACAGGAGCAGCCTCTTTTACATTTTCTTTTTTATTTTCTTTCTTGAAGTCTTTTTTATCATTTTTCTTTTCGGTTTTAAATTCTTTCTTTGTATCTTTTTTTATTTCTTTTTTATACTCTTTCTTTTCTTTTTTATCTGTCTCATGCTTTACTTCTTCTATAATATCTTCCATAGTGACAGTCTCTGCTTCAGGTTTTCTTCTTGCTTCGATAACAGCTTGTTTCTTACCAATACCAAAAAGTCCCGGAGTTCCTTTTTCAATTATCTCATATTCCAGTCTGTCACTGGTAACACTTAAACGAATCATAGCTTCTGTAATAGCGTCATCCACTGTTTTAGCTGATACTCTGATACTTCCTTCCATCCCCTAATCCTACCTTTCTTATTCTACAACCAGGGCCTATGCCTACTACTTCTTATTATTGGAATTGTATCTGTTTACCATGTTAGCCTTATCTGCAAGACTTCCAGGCTTTGCATTTTTCTTACTCTGAGATGCTTTTTCAAGTTTTTCTTTTCTTTCAGCTTCACTCATGGAAGACTTTCCTGATTTAACGTTTCTGGTGCTTGTTGTAGCCATTGATCTTACTTCTTTTGCCGGTGCACCGTTCTTCTCACGTTTTTTAGCTGCTTTTTTCTTACTTTCTTCAATAAGGTCATCTACAGACTTTCTATCCATATATTTGTTGATTACAACCTGCTGTACGCATCTTACAAGAGCACTCACCGCCCAGTAAAGACCAAGTCCTGCCGGAAGTGTAAATCCGAGGAAGACAGACATCAGCGGCATCATATAAGTCATTGTCTTCATTGAATTTGCCATGTCATTTTCCGAATCTGACTGTGGCTGTGGCTGAAGCTTAACACTGAGAAACTGTGAGCCACCTGCTACAATAGGAATAATAACTGCAAGGATAATACCTATCACAGATGCGCTCGCGATTGAAGCCCTTAACATAGTCCACGGTGTCTCTGCTATATTAATACCAAGGAAATAGCTAAGATGACCTATAGTTTCTTTTGTAGAGAGTGCAATCTCTTCGATTGAAGGAATCTTTTCAACCAAAGTTGTCCATGTAGAATCCTGGAATTTATATAAAACATTTACCAGTGTATCTGCCTTAGAATAATCATAAGAAGAAGGATTCATCAGTACCGGACTTGCTTCACCTATTTTTTCCATGATTTTCTGGAAACCGTCTATCTGCATGATCTGGTTTACAACCGGCATATAGACATTCTTAACACGTTCTACATAATTCGGAATGTTCTGAATAACCGGATATAATGCAAACAAAACCGGCATCTGGATCAGCATCGGAAGACATCCTCCTGTCGGTGAAGTTCCGTACTTATCATAAACCGCCTGAAGCTCTTCCTGCTGCTTCATCATCGAATTCTGATCTTTTTTTCCTTCGTATTTCTTATTAATTTTCTGGATTTCAGGGTTCATTACCGCTGACATCTTTGACCACTTCTGCTGCTTGACTGTAAGTGGAATCATTAATGTGTAAATAATTATTGTGAAAATAATAATGCAGACACCAATGTTCTGTACATTGAACAGGCTGTCCATTACATTATAAATACCATTCATCAGTTTTCCAAGCAGCCATGCAATCTGATGAATTACCGGCCAGTCTCCATAACCGGCAGCCAATATACCATACATTTCTTTTCCTCCTTATGGTACGGGATCATATCCGCCTTTTGCAAATGGATTGCAGCGCAGAATTCTCCAGGCTGTCAAAAGACCACCTTTCAAGACTCCATATTTTTCGATTGCCTCTATGCCATATTGTGAACAAGTCGGTGTATAAATGCAATGATATCTTACTTTAAGACCTGACAAATATTTCTGATAGAACCTAATCAATCCTATACATATCCTTTTCATCTGCGTCACTTCCCTCTTAGCAGCTTTGCTGCTGATATATCTCATGAAGCTTTCCCAGGTGGATCAATGCACTTTCCATTTCCAAATAATTAACACCTTTTGCACTGACTCTGACTACGAAAACAATGTCATATCCACAAAGGAAACAGTCTTCTTGAAGTCGATAGCTTTCCCTGACCAGCCTTGTAAGACGATGCCTCACAACACTGTTCCCAACCTTTTTACTTACAGAAATCCCAACCCTGTTCCTGTCAAGATTGTTCTCTTTTTTATACATTACCAAATATCTGTTCGCATAAGATATTCCATTTTCATAAACGTTTTGAAAATCTTTGTTTTTTCTAAGAGATTCAGAAAATTTCATAGATATCCTCTATTCTTTAAAAAGCATTTTAATTTTAAATAGAAGAAAAGGCCACATAGATGCGGCCTAAGCTGATAACTGTTTTCTTCCTTTTGCTCTTCTTGCAGCTAAAACCTTTCTTCCGCCTGCAGTACTCATTCTTGCTCTGAAACCATGAACTTTAGATCTTGATCTCTTTTTTGGCTGAAATGTCATTTTCATTATCCATACACCTCCCTTTTACTCATATACTTATCATAAAGTATCTTTACAATAATATCTAATTCCTTAGCCTGTCCTTTCAGACAATAATAAATCATAAAAATGCCTGCAAAGACACTGCTAATAATTATATTCAATTAAATCAATTAAGTCAAGTAAAATATACTATTTTTTAGTAATAGAGCGAGTAGAATTATTATTCCACATAGTTATCCACATTTTTTAAAATATTTATCCACATGTGTGAATATGTGGATAACCCGTGGATAAGTATGGGATAATCCGGGTATAACATGTGAATTCATTTTTTTATAATTCATATTACTTATATATAAAGGGTTTTATAGTGTGAATAGTGTTACTTATAGTTATCCACACCTTTTTTGATTGCTTAAGTTATTGTTTTGATGTAGAATATAGAAGAGAGACTGCCTCATGACATCTCTCTATTATTAACTGATTAGGAGTTACCACAGATGAACATCGTAATAGAAAACTGGGACAAAATATTGAATAAAATGAAATTAGAATACTGTTCGTCAAACATTGCCTACAGTACCTGGGTCGAGCCCCTTACTGTATATGAGGTTACGAACGATACAGTTTATATCCTGGTCCAGATGAAAGCAAGCCTGGAACATATCGAAGAAAAGTATCTTCTTCCTTTTAAAGTATGCATTGCAGAAGTCACCGACCACGAGTATGACGTATCTTTTGTCACCGAAGACAACGAAGTTATCAAGAGCAAAAAAGAAGCAGTTTCTAAAAATCAGAAATTAAATGCTATATTTGAGAAGGCAAACCTGAACCCGAAATATACATTTGATACTTTTGTTGTGGGCAAAAATAATCATTTTGCACATGCAGTTTCTGTTGCTGTTGCGGAATCCCCGGGTGAGATTTACAATCCTTTGTTCATCCATGGCGGTGTAGGGCTTGGAAAAACACACCTTATGCATTCCATCGCCCATTTTATTCTTGAAAAAGATCCCACAAAAAAAGTTCTTTACGTAACAAGCGAAACCTTCACTAACGAACTGATCGAGGCTCTTAAAACCGGTAAAAACGGCAATGATCTGGCAATTACCGCTTTTAGGAACCGTTATCGTAATATAGATGTTCTTCTTATTGATGATATACAGTTTATTATAGGAAAGGAAAGCACACAGGAAGAGTTTTTCCATACCTTCAATCATCTTCATGTATCCGGGAAACATATTATTATCTCCAGCGACAGACCGCCCAGAGATATAGCTCCTCTTGAAGAACGTCTCCGTACCAGATTTGAATGGGGAGTCCTGGCCGATATCTCCAAGCCTGATTACGAGACACGAATGGCAATTCTCCGTAAAAAAGTGGAACTGGACGGGCTGGAAAAGTACCACATTCCAAATGATGTACTTCAGTATATTGCCAACAATATTAAATCAAACATCCGTGAACTTGAAGGTTCCCTTAATAAACTGATTGCTCTTTCAAACCTGGAGCAAAAACCGATTGACATTCCGCTCGCAGCCGAAGCGCTGAAAGATATGATTTCTCCGGGCGATGCCCGGCAAGTCACACCGGAACTTATTATAGAAACTGTATCGGAGCACTTTAATATTCCTGTGTCTGAACTGAGAAGCAAAAAGAGAAATGCAGAAATTGTTCTTCCACGGCAGATTACCATGTATCTTTGCCGTACAATGACTGATGCTCCTCTTAAGGCGATCGGTGCGCTCCTCGGAGGAAAAGATCATTCATCCGTAAGCCACGGAGCGGACAAAATAGCAGAAAGTATACAGACAGACGAGGCACTCAACAATACAGTTAATATTATACGGAAAAAACTGAATCCATTTTAAGATTGA
This sequence comes from Lachnospiraceae bacterium, assembly GCA_004556565.1. Taxonomy (GTDB): domain Bacteria; phylum Bacillota; class Clostridia; order Lachnospirales; family Lachnospiraceae; genus Schaedlerella. The sequence goes on from SFGN01000012.1 coordinate 56,277, forward strand.
TATAATTTAAATTAACGCAGTTTTCTGTGGACAAATATGTTGATAAGTATGTGGACAGACTGTGAATTGTTAACTTAAGAATAACTTTCATGATTTAAGCCCGGATTTTATCCCCATCAAAATCACATACTGTCCAGTTGATTTCAACAGACTTATCAAAGCCAAAAATCCCTACAGAATCAGGGTTTCAGATACTTATCAACTTTTCCACAGCCCCTAATACTAAGAAGACGGAATTAATTTATATATATATTTATAAAAAAAGCAGCCCGGAAGTTTATCCACCTCGGGAGAAGAAAGGAGTTTTTCACTCATGAAAATTATGTGCAGCAAAAATAATCTTGTTAAAGGAGTCGGAATCGTATCTAAGGCTGTCCCCTCAAAGACAACCATGCCTATCCTTGAATGTATTCTGATTGATGCCACAACTGATGTCATTAAATTAACTGCCAATGATATGGATCTTGGAATTGAAACTCGTATTGAAGGTGATATCATCGAAAGAGGAGTCATTGCCCTAAATGCAAAAATTTTCTCCGATATCGTCAGAAAACTTCCCGACAATGATGTCACGATCGAAACTGACGACAACAATCAAACTTTAATCAAATGCGAAAAAGCCAGATTTCATATTGCTGCACAGTCAGGAGATGAATTTTCCTGCCTTCCACAGATTGAAAAAGAAAATTTCATTACAATTTCGGAATTTTCTCTGAAAGAAGCAATACGTCAGACTATATTCTCGATAGCTGATAATGATACAAACAAAATGATGGCAGGGGAATTATTTGAAATTGAAAATAATACGCTCAGAGTTGTATCCCTGGATGGACACCGTATTTCCATCAGAAAAATAGAACTTAATGATTCTTATGAGAAAACGAAAGTAATTGTTCCGGGAAAAACTCTTCAGGAAATTGCAAAAATCATCGGTGGTGAAGCAGAAAATATGGCAGACATATCTTTTACAAAGAATCATATTGTGTTTGAATTCGGTGAAACTGTTGTTGTATCACGGCTTATTGAAGGTGAATATTTCAGAATCAATCAAATGCTTTCCAGCGATTATGAGACAAAAGTCAGAATAAATAAAAGAGAACTGCTGAACTGTATTGACAGGGCAACACTTTTCATCAAAGAAAATGATAAAAAGCCAATTATCATCAATATTGGGGATGATGTCATGGAATTGAAGATTACTTCCCAGATCGGATCCATGAATGAAGAAATCATGATTTCAAAAGAAGGGAAAGATCTCATGATCGGCTTCAATCCGAGGTTTCTTATCGATGCATTAAGAGTTATTGATGATGAAGAGGTCGACCTGTATTTCATGAATGCGAAAGCACCATGTTTTATCAAAGATGAGGAACAATCTTACATTTATCTGATTCTTCCGGTTAATTTTAACACGGTAGCTTAATACAGACATGATATATATGACAGATGATTTTGAATCTTAGTCAGGAAAGGCATGATTATGGATATTATAAAGTTAAGAGAAAAGGATGAATTTATTAAACTTGGACAGGCTTTGAAGGCAGCGGGACTGGTAGAAAACGGTGCAGAGGCAAAAGAAGTAATCCAGGACGGAGAGGTATCTGTAAACGGTGAGACAGATACCAGACGAGGAAGGAAACTTTACGACGGAGATATCGTTGAGTATAATCATGAACAAATAAAAATTGAAAAATAATCAAAAAGAGTGTAAGATATAAAGGATAGATGAAAATAATTTATCCGGTATCATATACCGACGATATAAAAGTGGAGAATTTATGCTTATTAAAGCTTTGAAGCTTAAAAATTACAGAAATTATGAATTACTGAATCTTTCTTTTGACCCCGGTACGAATATTTTGTATGGTGATAATGCCCAGGGCAAAACAAATGTACTTGAGGCATTGTATTTGACAGGAACAACTAAATCACACAGGGGGGCAAAAGACAGGGATCTTATACAGTTTGGATATGACGAGTCTCATATTGAGACCGTAGTTGAAAAGAACGGAATAGATTTCGTGGTGGATATCCATCTGAAGAAAAACAGTCCGAAAGGAATTGCAGTCAATAAAATTCCGATAAGAAAAGCCGGAGAATTATTCGGTATTGTTCATTTTGTGTTTTTTTCTCCAGAGGATCTTAATATTATCAAAGAAGGACCGGCGGGAAGAAGAAGATTCATCGACATGGAACTCTCTCAGCTCGATAAAGTATATCTCAGCAATCTTTCCAGTTATAACAAAATCATAAACCAGAGAAATACTCTCCTGAAAGAAATTCCTTACAGAGAAGAACTGATGGAGACTCTGGACATATGGGATATACAGCTGGCAGAATATGGTACTCGAATTATTGAAAGTAGAAAAAAATTTATAGATCAGGTGAATGAAATTATTTCCGGAATCCACAGCCGGCTGACAGGAGGAAAGGAAAACATAACTTTGTCTTATGAATCATCAGTCGGAGATATGAATCTGGAGGAAGCTCTGAAAAAAAACCGGGAACGTGATCTGAGGCTGAAAAGTACGGCATCAGGGCCGCACAGAGATGATTTATGCTTTAAGTTGGGGGATATTGATATACGTAGATTTGGTTCGCAGGGACAGCAGAGGACAGCAGCTTTGTCATTGAAACTTTCGGAAATTGAGCTTGTAAAAATGCTGATTTGTGATACTCCGGTTTTATTACTTGATGATGTTCTGTCTGAACTGGATAAACACAGGCAAAACTATCTATTGGAAAGTATTAATGATATACAGACAGTCATTACCTGTACAGGGTTAGATGAATTTGTTAATAACAGGTTTTCTATCAACAAGATTTTCCATGTAAAAAATGGAAAAGTAGCAAAAGAAAATTAGGAGGTTTTTAAATGGGGGCAATGGGTACGGAATTTGATGCTGAATATGGTGCAGATCAGATTCAGATTCTGGAAGGTTTGGAGGCGGTTCGTAAAAGACCGGGAATGTACATTGGAAGCACTTCCCTGAGAGGACTTCATCATCTTGTGTACGAAATTGTTGATAATTCTGTAGATGAAGCATTGGCGGGATATTGTGATACAATTGAAATAACAATTCATCCGGACAATTCGGTCACTGTCATTGATAACGGCCGCGGTATTCCGGTTGGAATTAATCATAAATCAGGACTTCCGGCAGTGGAAGTAGTATTTACGGTACTTCATGCAGGAGGAAAATTCGGAGGCGGGGGATACAAAGTATCCGGCGGACTTCACGGCGTAGGAGCGTCCGTAGTAAACGCACTTTCCGAATGGCTGGAAGTTGAGATTTGCCATGAAGGAAAAATATATAAACAACGGTATGAGAGAGGGAAGGTTGTTTTTAAACTGACTGTTACAGGGGAATGCGAACCTGACAGAACCGGAACAAAAGTCACATTTCTTCCTGACAAAGAAATTTTTGAAGATACCGTGTTTGATTTTGATACTCTGAAACAAAGATTTCGTGAAATGGCATTTCTTACAAAAGGACTTAAAATCATCCTCGGGGATGAGAGAGAAGAAAAGCCGGTGGAAAAATCTTTCCACTATGAAGGCGGGATCAAAGAATTTGTAACTTATCTGAACAAAAGTAAAACTGCTTTGTATGACCAGATCATTTACTGTGAAGGATACAAAGATGAAGTTTATGTGGAAGTTGCCATGCAGCATAATGATTCCTACAATGATAATACCTATGGTTTTGTAAATAATATTACAACTCCGGAGGGAGGAACGCATGTCGTAGGTTTCCGGAATGCTCTGACTAAAACATTTAATGATTATGCAAGAAAGAATAAACTGCTGAAGGACAGCGAACCGAACCTTACAGGGGAAGATATCCGTGAAGGATTGACTGCCATTATCAGCGTTAAGATAGCAGACCCTCAATTTGAGGGTCAGACGAAACAGAAACTTGGAAACAGCGAGGCAAGAAGTGCGGTCGATAATATTGTCAGCACACAGCTCGGCATTTTCCTTGAACAGAATCCGAATGTTGCAAAGATTACGATTGAAAAATCTGTACTTGCACAGAGGGCAAGGGAAGCTGCAAGAAAGGCGCGTGATCTGACAAGAAGAAAATCTGCTCTGGAAGGAATGTCACTGCCGGGAAAGCTGGCCGACTGCTCTGATAAAGATCCGGCGAATTGTGAAATTTATATCGTTGAGGGAGATTCTGCGGGTGGTTCTGCAAAAACAGCAAGAGACCGTGCGACTCAGGCGATTCTCCCGCTGCGCGGAAAAATTCTGAATGTTGAAAAGGCAAGGCTTGATAAAATATATGGAAATGCGGAAATTAAAGCAATGATTACTGCATTTGGAACAGGAATCCATGATGATTTTGATATAAGTAAACTGAGGTATCATAAAATTATTATTATGACTGATGCCGATGTGGACGGTGCTCATATCAGTACGTTATTATTAACATTCCTTTATCGTTTTATGCCTGAATTAATCCGTCAGGGATATGTTTATCTTGCACAGCCGCCTCTTTATAAGCTTGAGAAAAATAAAAAAGTGTGGTATGCCTACAGTGACGAAGAGCTGAACAGTATACTTACGGAAGTAGGAAGAGACGGAAATAACAAGATTCAGCGTTATAAAGGTCTTGGTGAAATGGATGCGGAACAGCTTTGGGATACTACCATGGATCCGGAGCACAGAATCTTATTAAGAGTTACTATGGATGATACGACAACTTCGGAGCTGGATCTGACTTTCACCACGCTGATGGGAGATAAAGTTGAGCCAAGAAGGGAATTTATCGAGGAAAATGCAAGGTTTGTAAGAAATCTTGATATTTAATAATGACCCGTTATGCATTGAAATATTATGCTTTGAAACGTTGTGCATTGAAAAATGCATTGAAAAAGGAGATAAATAATGGAAGACAATATTTTTGATAAAGTTCATGAGGTTGATCTGAAGAAGACAATGGAAACTTCTTATATCGACTATGCCATGAGTGTCATCGCTGCCCGTGCTCTTCCGGATGTGCGAGACGGACTGAAGCCGGTACAGAGAAGAATTCTTTATTCCATGATTGAACTGAATAACGGGCCGGACAAACCACATCGTAAGTGTGCACGTATTGTCGGTGATACGATGGGAAAATATCATCCGCACGGTGACAGCTCTATCTATGGCGCGTTGGTAAATCTGGCACAGGACTGGTCAACAAGGTATCCTCTTGTTGACGGACATGGAAATTTTGGTTCCGTAGACGGCGACGGAGCTGCGGCAATGCGTTATACAGAAGCACGTCTGAGTAAAATTTCTATGGAAATGACAGCAGACATTAATAAAGATACCGTTGATTTTACACCAAACTTTGATGAAACAGAAAAAGAACCTGTTGTTCTTCCGTCCCGTTTCCCGAATCTTCTCGTAAATGGAACTTCAGGAATTGCAGTAGGTATGGCAACAAATATTCCTCCTCATAATTTGAAGGAGGTTGTCGGTGCGGTAGTTAAAATTATCGATGATCAGATCGACGATAAAGGTGAGACAAGCCTGGAAGATATTCTGGAAATTGTCAAAGGACCGGATTTTCCGACAGGGGCAGAAATTCTCGGTACAAAAGGGATTGAAGAATCTTACCGCACAGGACGGGGAAAAATCCGTGTACGGGCTGTCACAAATATTGAGCCTATGCAGAATGGAAAGAACCGGATTGTTGTAACGGAACTTCCATTTATGGTAAACAAAGCAAGGCTGATTGAAAAAATTGCTGAGCTTGTAAGAGATAAAAAAATAGAAGGAATAACAGATCTGAGTGATCAGTCCAGCCGTGAAGGTATGAGGATTTGTATTGAACTCAGGAGAGATGTTAACCCGAATATTATACTGAACCAGCTTTATAAGCATACCCAGCTTCAGGATACATTTGGTGTTATAATGCTTGCACTTGTGGATAATCAGCCAAAAGTAATGAATCTTCTTGAAATGTTGAATTATTACCTTCAGCATCAGGAAGAAGTCGTAACCAGAAGGACAAGATATGAACTGAATAAAGCAGAAGAGAGGGCTCATATTTTAAAAGGTCTTCTTATTGCTCTTGATCATATTGATGAAGTAATCAGGATTATTCGCGGTTCCAAAAATGTTCAGATAGCAAAGGAGTCATTGATATCGGCATTTGAATTGTCAGATGCTCAGGCACAGGCTATCGTGGATATGAGGCTAAGAACTCTTACCGGTCTGGAAAGAGAAAAGCTGGAAGCCGAATACGCCGAACTGATGAAGAAAATTGATGAATTAAAAGCAATTCTAGCAGACAGAAAACTCCTTTTAGGTGTAATAAAGACAGAAATTCTTCTTATATCTGAAAAATACGGTGATGAAAGAAGAACAAAGATTGGTTATGATGAATATGACATTTCCATGGAAGATATGATTCCGAAGGAACAGGTTGTTATCACTATGACTAAATTGGGATATATCAAACGAATGACTGTCGATACTTTTAAGAGTCAGAACCGCGGCGGAAAAGGTGTTAAGGGAATGCAGAAACTGGATGATGATTATATTCAGGAACTATTTATTACATCAACTCATAATTATATTATGTTCTTCACAAATAAAGGCCGTGTGTACCGTATGAAAGCATATGAAATTCCTGAAGCCGGAAGGACATCCAGAGGAACCGCTATTATTAATCTGCTTCAGCTTATGCCGGAAGAAAAGATTACGGCGATGATTCCGATAAAAGTATATGATGATAATCAGTATCTGTTTATGGCTACAGAGCAGGGACTTGTCAAAAAGACACCTATCAGGGAATATGCAAATGTAAGAAAAACAGGACTTGCAGCTATAACACTCCGGGAGGATGATCAGCTGATAGAAGTAAAAGTTGTTGACGGAGAGAAGGATATTATTCTTGTAACAAAATACGGGCAGTGCATCCGATTTGATGAAAGAGATGTCAGGTCTACAGGCAGGACCTCAATGGGTGTAAGAGGAATTAACTTAAGTGACCGTGATATGGTTGTAGGCATGCAGGTTCATACACAGGGAGACTGTTTATTGATTGTTTCCGAAAAAGGTATGGGTAAACGTACGATTATGGGTGAATTTACGTGTCAGAACCGTGGCGGAAAAGGTGTTAAGTGCTATAAAATAACTGAAAAAACAGGAAATGTCGTAGGAATGAAAGCTGTTAATGAAGATGATGAAGTTATGATGATTAACAGCGAAGGAATTATTATCCGTATGCCATGTTCAGGTATTTCAAAACAAAAAAGAATTACATCAGGCGTAAAATTAGTTAACCTTAAGGATAAGGAAAGGGTAGTAAGTATAGCGAAGGTAAGAAAAGCTTCTCCGGAGATATCAGAAGAAGAGACAGAAATCCCAAAGACAGACATGTCAGAATCAGAGATTCCAGTGCCGAAAACTTTTGAAGAAGAGGTTTTAGAACAAACAGAGGATGACAATACAGAAAGCTGATAATTAATCACCGGCGCCTCAGGCATCAGCTTGAGGCGCTGTTTGAAAATGGAGGGGAAAGATGAAAAGAATACTTATGATGGTGATCAGAAATATATTTCTGGTGCCTCCAATGTGGATAAAACTTGTTTATTATTCTACTCATGTGGATAAGTATACAGATGAAGAACATAATAATATGCTGAAATATATTGTGTACAGAGCAAATAAAGGTGGAAACGTACATATCGATGCATATGGAGTGGAAAATATACCTGAAAAAAATGGATTTATGTTCTTTCCTAATCATCAGGGAATGTATGATGCCCTGGCAATAATGGATGCATGCCCTGTTCCTTTTTCGGTGGTAGCAAAGAAAGAAGTAAAAGATGTGCCGTTCTTAAAACAGGTATTTGCTTGTCTAAAAGCATATATGCTGGACAGAAATGATGTAAAGCAGGCAATGAAAGTAATTATTGATGTTTCAAATGAAGTTAAGAATGGGAGAAACTATATCATTTTTCCGGAAGGTACACGTTCAAAGAACGGAAATCAGACAGGTGCGTTCAAAGGTGGAAGTTTTAAAGCTGCCACAAAAGCAAAATGCCCGATTGTTCCGGTTGCACTGATTGATTCATTTAAACCATTTGATACAAATTCCATCCGAAAGGTTAATGTTCAGGTACATTTCCTGAAGCCATTGTATTATGAAGATTATAAAGATATGAAAACAACAGAAATAGCAGAAATGGTACGCCAAAGAATACAGGATACAATTGATAAAAATCAGTAAAGATTAATAAAAAGATTTATATTATTCTTGACATTTCAAAAAATGGAAGTTACACTATCATCGATAAAGGGGAGTAGCTTCCATTAGAATATTTTTAATAAAAGGTTTTATTGAATAAATAGTTTTATTAAAGTATTTAGTGTGATATGAAGTCGTCATCACGATTATTGAAGAATAATCCGGCCCATATCGTCAATTAGCGAGACTTTTATTGCAGTTTTAGTATGCCATGAGTATATTATTTTGCAATAAAAAGTCTTTTTTTATTGTAAAATAGAATAAATCAAATGAAATGATTGAGTTTATCTATTACTCAGAAATGGATACTGAAATAAGAATAGTATTAACATTATAAAAGGATGGGTTGGAGCATGTCATATCTATTATTAATATTGGGCTTTATTTTATTGATTAAGGGAGCAGATTTTTTTGTTGACGGAAGTTCAGGAGTGGCGAAATTATTGAAAGTACCTTCTATTATTATCGGACTTACTGTTGTTGCCTTCGGAACGAGTCTTCCGGAAGCTTCAGTAAGTATTAATGCAGCACTTAATGGACAGAACAGTCTTGCCGTCAGCAATGTCTTGGGTTCAAATTTATTTAACCTGCTGATTGTTCTTGGAGCAAGCGCTCTGATGAATCCAATCAAAGCAGATGAAACAGTATTAAAAAGAGAATTTCCATTTTCTATAATTGCAACAGTAGTTTTATTAATATTAAGTATTAAGTTTGATTTTACAACATTTATTACAGGAGAAGGAAAATACAGTCTTGGAAGAATTTCAGGTATTATACTTTTAATATTATTCATTATATTTCTTGTAATACAGATTCAAGATGCACTTAAGGCAAGAAATGAAAACAATGATGCGGAAACATCTGAAAACATGCATCCTTTAAAATGTGCTGCATGGATTATTATTGGCCTTGCCGGAATTGTATGGGGAGGAGATCTGGTAGTAAATAGTGCCACAGATATTGCACTGCAATTTGGATGGAGTGAAACCTTTATAGGGTTGACAATCGTAGCAATGGGAACATCACTTCCTGAATTGGTTACTTCGGTGGTTGCTTCAAAAAAAGGAGAAAATGACCTTGCATTAGGTAATGTAGTAGGTTCAAATATTTTTAATATTTTATTGATTTTAGGTGCAAGTGCTGCTATATCACCGATTATGGTAGAAATTAATGCGATTATAGATATGTTAGTATTAATAATTATCAGTATATTGGGATTGATATTTGCAAAGAGTAATAAAACTTTCAATAAAAAAGAAGGAATTATTTTTCTGCTCATATATGCTGTTTATTTCATATATATTTATTTAAGATAAACAGTAATTGTAATAAAATAAATAATCGAGAAATCACAGTTTAAACTTTGTAGTTACGAGTTACATCTCGCGCCATGCAATACAATCTGTTCTTACATGCAAGCATGATGATACAGGTTGTATATCGTATGGCGCGAGTGTGAATTGTAATAACTAAAGAAAAATAATTTATAAAAAAATCAAAATAATATTGACAATATGGTTATGTTTGATTATAATAACAAATGCGCTGTTGCGAATAATCTAATATCTGCCTGATTAAATTCGGGTGATTTTCAGAATTTGGAGAAATACTCAAGAGGCTGAAGAGGCGCCCCTGCTAAGGGTGTAGGTCGGGAAACCGGCGCGAGGGTTCAAATCCCTCTTTCTCCGTTGCGTTATCCAGAAACTACTGGAATGATATTCGGTAGTTTCTGTGAGCAAATGCAAAGAAGCAGTGCAGCAAAAGCTGATATATGAGATCAAAAAAACTTAAAAAAATCTCTTGACAGGTTTTGAAATAAATGATATTATATTGAGGCTGACTCGTGAGAGAAAAGCAAATGAACATTGATAACTAAACAATAGACAACAAACCCTTGAAAATTTCTTTAAGAGAAGATTTTTAAGAACAGCTAAGATTACAAACGGTGACAGGGATGGA
>SFGN01000265.1 GCA_004556565.1 Lachnospiraceae bacterium
AAGTGCATGTTAATTTCTTATTTTGTTTTTTGTTTCTTTCTTTTTAAGGCTGCACTGACAGCATATGGAAGTTCCCAGGCCAGGGGTCAAATCAGAGCTGTAGTTCCCAACCTCTGTGACAGCCACAGTAAGGCAGGATCCAAGCCACATCTGCAACCTACACCACAGCTCACAGCAAGTGAGCCACTGAGTAAGGCCAGACATCAAATCCATGTCCTCATGGGCATGAACTGGGTTCGTTTTCCACTGCCGGCAGCCGTAGCTCCAACTGGACCCCTAGCATGGGAACCTCCATATGCCGTGGGTGTGGCCCTGAAAAGCAAAAGAAAGAAAGAAAATATTTGGGGTTCAAAGAAATATATAAACTATTGTCTCTATTTTCTTTGCCACAACCTTAACTGAATTGTGGTGCCACATAGAAAAGAGAAATATTAAATTATATTAAGTTAATTAGTAACAACAAAAGGGAAATGTTTCTAAATGCTTTAGTATAAGTGTAAATGCATTATAATAGAATGCTTGATGTGTGAGCACATTATTCAGCAGTCATAGATGCTAAGGGTCCCTGTAATCGTATGTTTGTTATTTCATATTTAACAGAATTCTGAACCAGTCCGTTTATTTCTGTTTTTTCTTCCTTCTTCGTTGAATCCAAGACCTACAACAGAAACTGAAAAATACTTTGAAAATATGCTGAGCTCAATAAATACTTCTTGATAAATGAGTAAAGAAAGCAAGTCAGTGGCTAAAGAGTAGGAAAGAACTAGGTAGGTATGGGAGGACATTATCTGGTAGTATTTGACAACTCGTAAAATGAAGGGATGATAGAGAGAATTTTACTAAACTGTTTTCCATTTCATGCCTGCTGACTAGATTATTTATAACAAATCAACTAGGAGAGTGAACATGGAATAGGATTTGGTTTCAAGATGAGGGTAACTTCCAAACTTTGAATTTTAGAATAGCAGAAATCTATCTCTCTGACTCACGAGAACTTGTTAAGAGTAAGAGAAAGATTCAGATTTCTATGTGAAAGACTCTTGATGATGACCTTGCCTTCTTTTTTTCAGGCATGACCTTCAATTGTTCCTTGTGGCAGGACAACAGCATGTCTGTCAAACGCTTTGCCTTTGCCAGATTCTCCGAGGTCACTGAACAGTGTTTCCTTTTGTTTACCCTCATCCTGCTCATGTTCTTAGCATCACTGATGGGCAATGCTCTCATAACCACTGCCATCTGGACCAACCCGGTCCTCCACACCCCCATGTACTTCTTCCTGGCCAACCTGTCTCTCTTGGAGATTGGCTACACGTGCTCTGTCACACCCAAGATGCTGCAGAGCCTTGTGAGCGAGGCCCGAGGAATCTCTCGGGAGGGGTGTGCTACACAGATGTTTTTCTTCACATTTTTTGGTATCAGTGAGTGCTGTCTTTTGGCCGCCATGGCTTTTGACCGCTATATGGCCATATGCTCCCCACTTCACTATGCAACACGAATGAGTCGTGGAGTGTGTGTCCATCTGGCAATGGTTTCTTGGGGAGTGGGATGCATGGTAGGCTTGGGCCAGACCAACTATATTTTCTCCCTGGACTTCTGTGGCCCCTGTGAAATAGACCACTTCTTCTGTGACCTCCTCCCTATCCTGTCACTTGCCTGTGGGGATACCTCCCATAATGAGGCTGCAGTCTTTGTTGCAGCCACCCTTTGCATTTCCAGCCCATTTTTACTCATCATTGCTTCTTATGGCAGAATTCTAGCTGCCGTGCTCAGCATGCCCTCACCTGAGGGTCGCCGAAAAGCTCTTTCCACCTGTTCTTCCCACTTACTTGTAGTAACACTCTTCTATGGCTCAGCATCTGTCACCTACTTGAGACCCAAGGCTAGCCATTCGCCAGGAATAGATAAACTCCTAGCCCTCTTCTATACCGTGGTGACATCCATGCTCAACCCCATCATCTATAGTTTACGGAACAAGGAAGTCAAGGTAGCTCTTAGGAGAACTCTAGGCAAGAAAAAAGTATTGGCTCATAGGTAGATACCAGAGGACCACAAAAATTGCTCTTTGAAAAAGATGTAGAGTCAGCCTAAGAGGAATGAGATTGAGAGAGAGAGAGAGAGAGAGAGAGAGAGAGAGAGAGAGAGAGAGAGAGAGAGAGAGAGA
>SFGN01000266.1 GCA_004556565.1 Lachnospiraceae bacterium
GTCGATTTCGGCACTTGTTTGAATGCCCGGAAAACGAACCAAGAGCCTCTGTCGATGCCCGTTTTGGGTGTCGGCAGAGGCTCTTTTTTTATGACATATTCAAAATAGCGGTCAGCAGCTCTTGAACCTGTTGCCGGTATTCCGGCTTTATATCCGAAATACGTCTGGCAAGCGCAAGGGCTTCCGCTTCTGGCGCATCAGTCCCAAAGATAATTCGGTCCGCACTGACGCCGAGTAAACGGCAAAGACGCTGCAAGGCTTCAAGAGAGATACCGGAAGCACCACGCTCAATAGCACTCAGGTGATTCGGCGTCATGCCAAGCATTTCTGAGAGCGTGTCCTGCGTATAGCCCGCCTGTTCTCTTGCCACTTGAATATTGCCGCCGATTTCAATATTGATGTCCTTCTTCTCTCGCATAGCCTCACCACCTTTGCATTTAGTGTACCTAACGGCGGTGTCATTATCCACGGTACGCCGTCGTTAATTTTACTAACGACAATGCGTTGACTGTCCGTGATGAGGGTGATAGAATGGAGTTACCTACCAAAAGAGTGAAAGAAGGGGTGTCATGTCGCGCATTATTGAGTTTAGAAAGTCTGCTCAAAAAGCTGAAAAGCAATCCGTTCAAGGCAAGACTTGTGCGTTTACCGGTCATAGACCGCAGAGTCTTCCGTTCGGCTTTGATGAATCCGATAAGCGTTGTACTTCTTTGAAATCTGTTATGCGGGATCAGATTGTAGCACTCATCGAGAACGAGGTGCATACGGCGGCGGCCAGCGGCCGCTGGTGCGGAGCAGAACGGCCGCTGTGCGGTCTGAGTAACAGCCGCCACTAACAACTTGATGTAGTCCAGATATTCTCCATAATGGTGGTATCCGCAACAGCGGAAATTCACTATTAGGAGGGTAATGGATGTTAGACTAGTTATCTTGCAGAAGTCGATAAGCAAGCAGAGGATATGTTTCTTCGACTGGTAAAGGAATATGCCGACAGACAAGATGTGACGGAACAATTAAAGAAAGATAATCCCTACGAATGGATTGGAAGAATGAATAATATTCAGGCTTGTGTGAGGGAAGTTGTAGGAACGGAGTTGATTTACACATAAGCGTTTTACGGTATGGTGCTCCTGCGTTTGCTGGAGTGCTGTGGTTGTGGTTGTAAAGAGGTTGTGAAAGATTGAATTTCGTAATGGTTGGATGTATAATTAGGAAGTGAAAATTTTAATTTGCACTTCCATAAGGTGAAATGTATTGACACAAAAAATACAGTATGATAGTATTGCCATTAGAAGAAAGAAAGGCACATTTTGTGTAAGGTGAGGAAATGATTAATAGATAATTTGATTTAAGTAAGACACATATAGTTATTGAGCCTGTAGAGAATAGGTTTGTTTTGTGTACGCTTAAGTTGGATTATCGCAAGAGGCATTTCCTTTGTTTTCCTTTTGGAAAAGAAATAAGGGTCTATTTAGCGAGTCTATTTTTGCGTATGCAAAAAAGACTCGTTTTTGTGTGTTCAAAATAATAATTGGCTCAGACTTCGAAAAGGAGAAACTTTAATGTTGCAGATAAAAAAATTAAATTTAACACATAAAAAAGACCTGAGAATAATTCTTAATGATTTCAACCTTGTGCTAAATGATGGAGATAAGGCAGTTATTATTGGAGAAGAGGGAAATGGGAAATCGACATTAATGAAGTGGATATACAATCCGTCGCTTGTAGAAAACTATATAGAAGCAGATGGGGAAAGGATAATGGGACACGAACGTCTTGGTTATCTTCCGCAGGAGATGCTCGATGAATATGCGTCAAGTAAATGCACTGCATGACTGCACTTTTAAGCCTCTCCAGAAGTACTCCCACACATTCAAGAGGGGCTGGATTTACTGAGAAGTGGGGATTGGCCATATGGAAGCACTAGAAGATCAAGGCCACAAGGCTGTCAGAAAGTGATGCTGAAGGGACTACACATGGGGTCAGGGTTGAGCAATTACAACATCAACATTTACATAGTCTTTGCAGTCTGCAAAGGACACGGGGAGTCCAGAAGAACAGGAGTGAGATGAGGAGATTGGATTGTTAAGCTGACAAGTATCGCACTCAGAGGAGAGAGAAGGGACAGGGTGCGGCAGGAATGGGG
>SFGN01000267.1 GCA_004556565.1 Lachnospiraceae bacterium
CTCAAGGGAAAATTCATTCTGCAAGGCAATGTCAAAGCTGTATGCAAGCTGGGCGTTCTTTCCACGCTCGGCTTTTTCCACGGCGTTCCATAGGGTCTGACGGTCTGCGTATTCTTTCGGTGCATGGGACGGCAGAAGAATGTCTGAGCATATCACGCCGCCCTTTCGGGTGTAGTCGCTGTACTCGCCGTAATACTCGCTATACAATCTTTCGCCGGAACGGTAGGCGGCAGAAGCGATAGCGGATTGACCTTTACTGCGTTTGGTCTGGGTGACTGTGAAGTGGAATATCGCCATCGGCTTTCTGCTCCTTTCCTCTGTTTGCTTGGTTGATGTGGGTAATCGCCATGTGTCGGACGGCTCGCTGGACTTCGGACAGAGAAAAGATGTACTCCATCAGCTCTGTCATTTCGGTGCGTGTGAGATCTTTGACCTCCGGGGCAAGGCTCTCAATCGTGCCGCCCAGATTGCAAAGGCGGTGGGTGCGCTTGGTGCGTTCGCCTTTCTCCAGATATTTCTTTCTGTTCTCCAGACGCTCCAGCTTGTGCTGTTCCTGTAAAAGCTGTGTCTCTGCTCGCTCCTTTTCGGCTCGAAGCTGTTCAAGGGTTTTCGGTTTTGTCATTGTGATTGACCTCCTTTTTTTGATATTGGGGACAAAAAAGACCGTCAACTTTTCGCATAGTGCGACCAGTCAACGGTCTGATTTTCTGTATTGAGTTATGATGTTAGTGATTTTCCGCCTTTGCTTTATTTAATATATCAAGAATTTCTCGAAACGATTTTTTTAATCGAGGATCATCATACATTTTCTTTGCCGTATCCAGCAATTCTTCTGCCTGATTATATTGCTCATTTATAATTGCTGCTATTATATCAAGTATGGCTATGTTTCCGCCGTAGATTTTGTGATGTCTATATTGTTGAAAAAGTCCTTGGTTTTCGTTGTATACTGTAATTGCTTTTTCATACTGTGCAGTTTCAAAATAGCTCAAGCAAAGGTTGATTTTATGAACTACATTAACAGAAGAACCGCTCAGCCGCTCATGGGACAATTTTTCCAGCATAGGAATTGCTATATCAAATTGTTTTGTCTCAATGTATCCAGCAGCCAAATTTAATTCTAAGATATTTCTTAATGTTTTCCCTTTTGCGGTTTTTAGCAAATTTTCTATACCGTCAATGTATTCCTGTGGCTTTTCTTCACTCAACAGCTTTGCAATTTTCTTGACTTTGTTAAAATAAATTAGATTGTAACATACATTGATTAACACAGCACCTAATACAATGGCAACCGCCGCAATCCAATAACCATGCATAAAAGCTGCATCATCAATCCTAAAACTAATTTTAAGGAATAACAAAATCAAGCCGAAGCAGACTCCTATCAAAACTATTTTTGCAACTCTTTTCAAATTGAGTACCTCCATCATACTTTATTTACAACTTGCTGGCGGCGAACGGTTTGTCAAAACCGTTTACGGACGGCAAGTCCACAGGGGATAGCCGCATAAGCGGCGCAAGGGGGTGTAGCCACCTTGACGGAACGAAGTGACGAAACATTCTCGGTCGAGCAGTTTTCTTCTGCTGACCGGGAATGAAGCTCCGCAGGACGCACGATACTCTCGACAGGAGAGTATAGAAGTGCGCCCTTTAGTTCCTAAAGGGTTTTTATCAGTGCGACAAACTGGAATTTGTTACTCTTTTGTATCGTAAATAATTTTGCCCGTAAAGTAAATTGAAATGTCCATTTGAACTAAATCTTCTGTTTCTAAGATAGATAAATAACCAGAATACAATACTTGATTATACCCATATAATTCATCTACAATTTCAAAGCTATAGTTTTTGTATCTCTTTATAAAGTGTTCCAGTTCTAATTTCTCACCGTTGAATTTTCCATAGTTTCCCCATTTGCTCTGCAACATAACGCAGGTACAATCAAAATCCACACCTTCGATTGTGATGTTTCCCTCGACCTGTTCAAAAGGTTCTGTAAGTTTTACATATCCGTCCTCAAATTCAAGTGCTATTGTCTTATCTTGAATTATAATCTTTTTGACCCGCATATCATGCAGACTATATGGAATGGGCGGATTGTGTTTATATTCTGTCCTCATGAGACCTCCCCGTCAAATTC
>SFGN01000268.1 GCA_004556565.1 Lachnospiraceae bacterium
ATAGAATTGAAACTGCTTGCGGAAGCGATCAATACCTATCTCTACACGCTCCCGGCAGAAGCACGAAACGCATTTGTCGGCAGATACTACTTTGCGGATTCTATCCGGGAAGTTGCAGGCTACTACGGCGTAAGCGAGCCGAAAGTCAAGAGTATGCTCTACCGAACAAGGCAGGGACTAAAAAAATATTTGGAAAAGGAGGGCTATGAGCTATGAAGAAAGAACGCATCAGTGACGCTTTGAATATGCTGAACGATGATATCATCGAGGAAACCAACAATGTCCGCACCAATGCGAAGCCGAAGCGCAAGTGGGGGCGGTTGGTTGCTGCCGTAGCTTGTGTTTGCTTGATCATCACAGGAGTATTTGCATGGCGACATTTCCTAAATCAGCCTGGCAATACTCCCGGAATTACCGTGTCCGATAAAGGTGTAATAATTCCCGAACGGGAGGTTTCTCTTTCAGCAGCATCTTCTGCGGATATGCTGGCATTTTTCATCTACCAAGGGAATTGCTATGTTCACTATGACTGGATATATGCTGATGTTGATATTGTTGGAAAACATCTCGGCACTGCGACAGGGCTGATTGATGAGTGGACTCCGCGAGACGGATATGTGGAGCTCGCAGGCAGCGTGAAAGGCGATTTCTACGAGGTAAAGGGATACGACCCGTCCTTCATGCTCTGTATGAAACATACGGATGGCTCAATTTCCCTCTATGTGTGCGATACAGGAATCACATTAAAGTATGGCTCCGAACTTTATACGGATCGGCTCCATCTTGCCGGGAACTATACGTCTGTACAATACGAGAGCCGCGATTCGTGGAACAAAAGCAAGCACGAACTCTATCAGCTGAAAGATTCCGATGAGCTAATCCGTGATTTTATTGATGGATTAAACGTTGCTGAGTTTATTCCTCGGAATTCTATCTCCTACGATGATGCAAGAGACATCTTCAATGAGATGGAAATATACCACCTGTATTTCAATATGCAGAATGGTACAACAGTACATCTTCGGCTGTGGAAAGACGGATATGTTCTTTATCAAGGACTACTTGGAGTTTGTGTACAGGTGCAAAAAGAAAGCTATAGCAATTTGCTTGAGATACTGGAAAGCCACACAGGAGCGGTGCCGGTAGATTACCATTCTGGGGGAAAGACATTAGAGGATTGCATGAATGACCCGGAACTCGGAAAGTATGTACCTTCTTATGCTCCAGACAATATGAAAGTGGAACGAGTTGAGATTCTTTATTATTTGGATTCTGAAACTGCGAAGGAAACGGGGACAAAGGAGATTACAATAGAGTATTCTGATAATGACGATTCATCGAAATGGTATGCGATCACAGTCACATGGGCCTCAGAATATGGGAAAAATGGCTGGGCGGGTCCCATGGTGGACGCATCCGAGTTGAAAGAAGACAATGTATCCGAGTACATTCGTAAAACCGCCCCGAATGGCAATTCAATTTCGTATGGTAGCAGGATCGAGCTTGGCATCTGGTATGGAGATGTTTCCATTGTTCTGTCGGGAGTTGATCTTGATGCTGAAACATCATACCAAATTCTGAAATCAGTAAATCCTGATATGGACTAAAAATGTGCAAGCACAGCATTGTGCTTGTCCCTACTGTCCTTCGTGAAGAAATCAGTGACGCAATAACCACACACCGAAAAACAGACCGTTGACCCGCGCCGTGTGCGTACAGTCAGCGGTCTTTTTTTATCCCAAAAATCAAGAAAGGAGCGAGCACCCATGACAAAGAAGAAAATGCCGCAGACCATCGAGGAATGTAACGCCGAGCTGGAACGCACGCAGAAGAAAATCCGGCAGTATGAGAACCGAAGCAAGATGCTTGACCGCAGGCTTGCCATTGAGAAGCGCAAGGAGCGCAACCACCGCCTTTGTTCGCGGGGCGGCTTTATTGAAAGCATCGTGCCGGAGCTTATCACCATGACGGACGAGGACGCGCAGACCTTTTTCCGACTTGCTTTGACGAGTGAACCGGCGCGGGAGTTTTTGAGAAAACGAGCTGAGGAAACGACAAGCTGAATAATCCCTTGGCAACAAGGGCGCACTTATACACCCTGACGGGCGTTGTGCGCTCTGCCGAGGGCTGAA
>SFGN01000269.1 GCA_004556565.1 Lachnospiraceae bacterium
TTGAAATCAACGCGCTGCGCGCCAAGTACAACTGCGCGGTGCACGATCTGAAAAATCTGACACAATAGAGTAGAAAGGGCTTCCTATGACAAATTCCATTCTGTTTGACGTTTTGGCAGTCGCTGCCGCCATTTTCGTGCTCTGGCTGCTGCTGAAACTCTTCCGCGCCCCGCTGAAGCTGCTGTTCAAGCTGCTCATCAACACCGGACTCGGCTTCGTGACGCTGTTTTTGCTGAATTTTTTCGGAGACTTCATCGGCATCACGCTCGGACTCAACTGGGTCAACGCCCTCGTCATCGGCGTGTTCGGCTTCCCCGGCGTGGTACTGCTGCTACTCATAAAATATTTGTTTTAGGTACATAACAAGCCCTGCAATCCAAAGATTGCAGGGCTTTCTCATCTTCTCACAACATCATAACCCAAGGGTTTGGCAGAAGCAGTAACAGCGCCAGACTGCCGCCCGCCAGCAGAAACATCTTGCGGTATTGTTTGTTTTCGCCGATGGTCTGCCCTTCCATATGGAATTTGACGCAGCAGGTCAGACCGTACACAAAGCAAAATGCGCAAATCACCATTGGAATGACCGAATAAAGCAGAATGCCTACGAAATTTTCACGATTCATTTCTAATCTCCAGGCGCTTTATATACAATTCTACTGTTCTTCCGAGCAACAGCATAGCTTGCATATATCTTCGCCGCACAAGTAGCGTTTTTCGTACATCCCCCCCGCATTGGTCGATGCGGGGGCATTTTTATGCTAACTCAATTTTTTCCGGTGCGCGAGCCGACAAACAAGCGCGCAGAGCAGAAATCCAACGGCAAAGCAAAACAGACATTGTCCCACAAATAAAGTAGAGTTGAACAGCGATACTCCGATTTCGACAGACATTCCAATATCCACAATGACTTCGCAGATTGCCCATCCCGCCACACCGACGATCGCTAAAATCCGAAAGTCTCTTTTTGTTGTGACTGCAATCCGCAGAATCACGCCAATTGCCGCCGTTAGCAAATACAGGAACCAGTACCGTTCCAAAGAGATGTGAAACATAAACCAGATCAATGAAAATACATTGTTCATAACTTTTTCTTCCTCACAAACACGATACTTGTATTTTTAAGCAGTGGATCAAGTAAAATAGTAATGCCGATAGTAAGTTTCAGAATAGTTACTTCCAGTAAAGTTCACTTTCGTCCAGCAAATCACTCTGAACTGACGGTAACTGTCTACTCCAATAGAGTCGTTCCGCTCATATATCGTTCGTCTATAAGACATTGCTGTAGATTCCGGAGCCGATGTGTATGCACCCGAGATTACGGAGCTTGCCAAACCGCTTAAGAGTCCCATAAATTTTGTGGGAATCCCCATTTTTGCTCCTAGTGCTGTCATAATTGCCGTCACTGTACTCTCGATAATTTTTTTCTTAAGCGGAACATTGCTTTCTTCATCTGCACCAATATATCTTGTATACGCACTTGCCGAACCAAACGGGGTCGATTGATATTCTTCATTGGCCATACGAAGTGGTCCAGCGCTATATGCCATTCCATTTATGTAGATCTTGCCATCTGTGTGTATTTCAATCCGATCGCTGAGTTGTCCTTCTATGACATCCAAGACCAAAGTTCCATCTGATTGCTCTGTTACAGTATACACATCGGTCACTTCCTCCGTGATCGGATAGCTGTAGGAAATTTTCCCACCCTCAATTGAGTTAATTTCAACTTTATCCGGATCTGCGCCAAAGCAAGCAAGGTTTTTCAAATCAGTTTCAATCGTTTCCACCATCTGAGCAGTTTGGCAGGTCGCAAAACTGCTGTTCTCCAAAATCACTTCCGCACGGCTATGCGGCTGTTCCACTTTGTTATCAAACGCCATCGTATTGAGCGGAACAATACCAATCAGCAAACAAACAGCGCACAATACGCTAACAACTTTTTTCATAATAAACCTCCTCGTACAAGTCCGTTGTCCTTGGTTGGCCGCCATCGGGTCAACCCCTTCGGGATTTCGCGGACTTATTTGCCCACCGGAACCACCTCCTTCTATTTTTTCTTTATTTTACTACATTTTGAACTGTTTGGGAATCCAGATTTTCATTTTCTAACTTTTTTATAATAATTCCTGTTACACACCGCCCGGAGCATTGCTCCGGGCGGTTGTTCGGTTTGGCTTATCCCTCGTTCAGTTCAAGGATCGTCCAATCCGATGACGGGCCAAGCAGCTTCATCCGATGCGCTTCGTGCGTCGAATGCTGTGTCCGCTCGCTAGTATGTGCATCGCGTGCGCGTTCATCACAAGAAATTTCTGCTGCTCTGTTTAAAGTCTGGCGTCTCTGAATACAATATACAGAAAAGCAAAACGGAGGCTTTTCGACATGAGCAGTCAGAGAAAACAGCACAAGGCGCAGCAGGC
>SFGN01000270.1 GCA_004556565.1 Lachnospiraceae bacterium
TTTCCCTTGCCAACGATATTTGCAAGAATTATCGTCGTGAGGGTATGTTCTTTGATGAAATACTCGACGAGGCCAAGAGTGGAGGAAAACAATGAACGAACTTCAGTTAAAGCTTTGTGATATTCAAGGTAGATTATTTGAACTATCTGCCGAAAAGAAATATAACAGCGCCGCTTTTATCAAGGCGTTTATGATGTCTGATACCGCAAAGGAGCTTGATTCAAAGTATAACCGTATGCAGTGGGCAGGAGAAGAATACCTGCTCGAGGAAGTCGCCTCTGTTGCAGGTGAATCGCTTACAAGAAACGGAGAGATATTTTCTGCTGATGTGCTGTACTGGATAGGCTATATCTACCGTTATTGGCATTATTACAATGGCGAGGACAGTGCAAAGATTTATAAGCAAGCCCCCGCCCAGACAATGAAACGGAATTATATGATATTCCATACAATGGATCCCGTCCTTGCTATTGAGGACTTGAAAGAGATTCATAATCAGAAACAGTAATCAGAATTCGGAGATCTGTATTATGAACGAAGAACGATTATACGCTTTTGAAAAAATGCTTTCCGACATTCTTGCGCAATATGACTTGGTTATAGAGAAATTGGCGGTGCTCAAGGCTGAAGGCAAAGAGAAAACCGTTACCTATCGCCAGCTTTTTACTAATAAACAACAATATCAAACGATATTGTCGTACTACCGGACATACGGTCTTTTGGATAATGATAAGGAATAACGGAGGTGCAAATATGCCCGACAAGAATTGGCAATTTGAACTTGAAGAATATATAAAACAGGGCGAGCCTGAAAGAGCCGAAAAAAGTGAAGCTTGGCAAACTGCTATCGGCTTGCAGGCGGTTGATGGGCTGAAAACCTCTGATTATTTGCTGGATACTGCAAAGGAACACATTGAGGGTAAAATAACCATCGATGAAGCGCAGAAGCGTATCCACAGCTATTATGAGCAGAGATCCACCCGCAACGAAACGGAAAACGAAACAAAGGAAGCGGACATCGTTTCTGCAAGAATAACCAAGCTTTTAGGCGAAAAAGCATTTCAGTTTTCTCCTGCTGAGTGGATTACCATTCACCGCAGATTGTTTGAGGGTGTATTTGACCACGCCGGACAAATCCGTCAGTATAACATTTCCAAAAAGGAATGGATACTGAACGGCGAAACGGTTATCTATGCTGATTTTAATAGCGTAAAAGATACTTTGGATTATGATTTTGCAACCGAAAAGCAGTTCTCCTATGAGGGACTGTCGGTTGAGGCAGCGGTAAAGCATCTTGCAAAATTTGCATCGGATATTTGGCAGATTCATCCCTTTGGCGAGGGTAACACAAGAGCCACCGCCGTGTTTATGATTAAGTACATGAAAACCTTTGGGTTCCGTGTCAATAACGATGCGTTCCGTGAAAACTCTTGGTATTTCCGTAACGCACTGGTTCGAGCAAACTATAACGATTTGCAAAAAGGTATTCATTCCACCACAAAGTTTTTGGAATTGTTTTTCTCAAACCTTCTGCTCGGTACAAGCTACGAATTAAAAAATCGCTATATGCACGTTGATTTTGTGAATAAAAACGCTCCCCAAAGTGCCAAAAGCGAAGCACCAAAGTGCCAAATTGACACTTTGGAATGTACTTTAGAAGAGTTGGCAGTATTAGATTTAATAAAAAAGAACCCGTCTGTTAAGCAAACCGAACTTGCAGAACAAACAGGAAAGTCCGTCAGAAGTATAAAGCGCATTATAGACTCTCTGAAAGTGAAACAATATATCCGTAGAGTTGACGGCAAACGCTACGGCAAGTGGAAAGTGTTAGTGTAATATAGCTGTGTGGTATATATAAAGCATCTATCACAGCTACTACTACGAAGGATATACGACTTTCAAGACAGAAGAGATGTAAAATCCCAAACTATCAAATTATTACTTTGTAATCTTAAATGCGAAAATTGTAGATTTTTAAGAAATATACAAATACGGAGGAAGTATGAAACGCATAAAATTAATTGCTAGGGAACCTCTGATTAAATCGGGTTAATTCTGTCCCCATTCGAGGGATTAGCCGCTTTTGGGCTTAGTTAAGGCGATTTTGGTGCAAAATAGCCACTATAA
>SFGN01000271.1 GCA_004556565.1 Lachnospiraceae bacterium
ACAACACCAAAATCTTAAAGTCGACAGCAAAATTCTACATATCTAATTTTTATCAGAAAGATTCACAATCCAAAGACACAAGATTTTTTACGCCCTCTCTTCTGCTGTAATCTTTCGATTCCCAAGCTCAATTTGCGTAACGGCTGACCGACCAATACCGAAGCACTTTGCCACATATTCCTGTGAAAATCCTAATCGCTGTCTTGCATCCTTTAATTTTTCAGCTATGTTTTTCATGACTTATTTTTAGTAGCAGACTGTATCATATGTTTAAAAGTATTGTAAAATAAGCATTTATTACTTTCTTTACATAAAATACTGTCTACTACGTTCTCCTTTCCTAAAATTAGTCTTCATCCAACAACTCTTGATTCAGAATGGAATTACTATCCCCTTGCAGTTCATCGTCTTTACTCAATCTGGCATACAGGGCGGTAACGGGGTTTCTTTGGGTTGTCTGTCTTAACATGATTTCCTCCATTTCCGACAGCCAGCCCCACTATTCCGTATGAACATCATACCACACGGGGCGGCTGTCTGTATAGCGGGTAAATGGTAATATCGCTTCTTTATCGCCCGTCATTATGACAATTTTTTGAAATTAGGCTTGTCATGTTTGCTGCGGTGGTTGAAAAACTCATAGGTATGTGGTATACTTTTTACTTGAGAATAGCAAATTTGAATTCACAGCATAAAGTATGACAACAATTCTTGCGTGATGCTGAGGGTGAGTACTACAATTTTTTGAGTATGCTTTTATGCATCAGTTCATTATCTAAAGGGGGTAAATAGAATGGCTTATAAGAAAGTGGTAGTTGCTGGTGGAGGCGTACTGGGAAGCCAGATTGCATTCCAGAGTGCTTATTGCGGATTTGATGTGACCATCTGGCTCAGATCCGAATCTTCCATTGGTCGTACACAGCCGAAAATCGACAAACTGAAGGATACTTATTTAGCTGCAATCGAAGCAATGTCACAAGACACCAAAGCATGGTGCGCTGGCATTGCGGATTCCGATCATTTCGATAAGGATGCGTGTATCGCAAAAACTCTTGCAGCATATGAAAATCTGAAGTTAGAACTGGATCTTACTAAGGCTTGTGAGAATGCAGATTTAGTAATCGAATCTATGACTGAAAATGTGCAGGATAAAATCACCTTTTATGAAAAATTGGCACCTGTACTTCCTGAGAAGACTGTAATTGCAACCAATTCGTCCACACTTCTGCCGTCACAGTTTGCAAAATATACCGGCAGACCGAACAAATATTTATCTCTGCATTTCGCTAATTCTATCTGGAAGAATAATACTGCCGAGATTATGGCTCAGAATCAGACCGAGCAAAAGTATTTTGACGAGGTAATGGAATTTGGAAACCAGATACGCATGATTTCTTTGCCTGTAAAGAAGGAGAAGAATGGTTATCTTCTGAATTCTATGCTGGTGCCTTTTCTGCTGAGTGGCTTAGATCTTTACGTATCAGGTGTATCTGATCCCCAGAGCATTGATATTGCATGGACACGTGGTACCGGTGCTCCGAAGGGCCCGTTCCAGATATTTGATACCGTAGGTCTCACCACCGCATACAATATTGTTATGCAATATCAAAAGGTACCTGGATTGTTTAGTCCGCTCCTAAAGAAGATGATGATGCCATATAACTTTAAGAAAATGGCTGAGGTGTTGAAGAAATATATCGATGAAGGTAAGCTAGGAATGTCTTCTGGCGAAGGTTTTTACAAATATAAATAATTCATCAACTCAATATAATTTAGATTTGTCGCTGAGGCGGTTTTTTGGGAGCACCCGCTTAAGTTAATTTTATCTTTATTAAATTCCTCAAAAGTTTACTTGCGAATATTAAAAGAAAAATGTAAAATTCCAGTTTATCTGTTTCTTAAAATGACAATATCATGGAATAAATACAACATAATGAGAACATATCACCTTCGTATGATTCGATTCATACGGAGGTTTCTTTTTGCCAATTTTTCTCATCTTGACATTTTTTTACTAAAACATGTTGTATAAGCCCCTCTGAAACTTTGGATATATAGAGGGACATTTATATCCGCGAGCAACGAGCC
>SFGN01000272.1 GCA_004556565.1 Lachnospiraceae bacterium
AACACTGTCAGGAATTTCTATGCTTGCAAGTCTTGTGCAGCTGCGAAAAGCACTATTTCCGATTGCTGTAACAGTCTAGCCCTCAATCTGCCCCGGTATTTCAACCGCAGTAGCACTGCCTTTATACTTGTCAATCGTTACCTCGTCACCGGAAACGCTATAGTCAAAGCTGCCGTCGCTTGTCGTCTCCGCAAATACCGTTGTCGGTACAAGCATAAGTACCATACAAATTGCAAGCAGCAGGCTAAAAATACGTTTTTTATGGGTGTGGTCTTCTCCTATTAAACTATTTTTTTAATACTTTAAACACATGGTACCACTCATTTTACCGGCGTCGTCACCTTGTTTTCCAGCTCGCAGCGTGTTACGTCATCCCAGTTGCGACGGATGGCAATCTCGGCGGTAAGGTCAGTATTGTTATACGCGATGGACCACTGGGTGTTGCTTGTGATGTCATTGGGGCTGGGGTCTTGTGCCGCAGATTTCATTGCGTTCCACACGGTATCGTTGGTGTAATTGCCTTTTTCCATCTCCAGCACCTTCAGCACGGCGTCATAACGTTCCTTGCCGTGACCGTAGATACCGTTTTTCTGATTTGGAAGCACCTCATCCTTATAACGGATTAAGAAATTAGTAACCGCCTCTGATGGCGTATCTATGAGCTCTCTTGGTTCGCCGTTAATGTCATACTCTATTACTCTACCATCGCCTGATGCATCGGTGATGTAAAAATGATAGTCTCTGCCACTGGAAGCGAACATGTCATAGCTTCGCAAAAGCTCCACCGCTTCCTCTGTGGTCGCCGCCCGGTCAAGCACAAGACGTATGGCAAGCGTGGTCGAAATGACGGGCTTGCCGGTGTTCTGGTGCACAGGCTCGCTGTCCAGCGTCAGCACTGCGATGGACACACCCTTTTCGTTCATACCGTCAAGGCATACAAAAGGCGCAGTCAGGCTCGCCAACTTAGTTTTGATATTCTTATCAGGCACATTTGCCGAAACATTGTCAAGCGCGGCAAAGGCAATAGACTTATATCCATTCTTTGGAGCACAGTAAACCAACATAGCAGATGTGTCTTTTCTAAAATCGTAATTCCGTCCCATATGAACGTCGCCGTCCGTATCGGTCAGACTAAACGCCGTACAGCCGAAATTGGGTGCTTTGATCGTCACAGGCAGCAGCGGAAGCGCCTCTTTCAGAATCGCATCGATCATCGTCTGATCGTCCTGAATGCCGTAATTGATAATATCGTCGAGGCTGTAATCGTATTTGACATCCATGCTATAGAGATTGTATCCATCCTCGTAATCAGTAAACTGCTCAATGCTGCCGATGGTCTGGATCCTGGTGAAATACAGTCCAAAAAACGCAAGCAAGGCTAATACAACGACCGCCAGAATCGCCAACAAAACTATTAAAATACGCTTCTTCACTTTATTCATGTTTTTTCTCCTTTTCTGTTCGGTTTTATTCTGTAATAGAACCCGACCTTGATTTCGGGTTGTATTTCGTAATAAAGAGTTCAAGGGTTTCTTTGAGCGTTTTTATTTGTGCCATCCTTTTATTCGTTAATCTATATGATATGCAATATTAATGGGTACTTCCTGTGTTGAATTTAAATACGAAACCTTAATTCCAATACGCTTTGATTTTCCCTCTAAATTATCGTGCCAACGCAAGATAAATTCTTCTTCTGTAAGATATGTGTAACTACCGGAAGTTGATGGATCCATAAAATAATAGATATATGTATCTTTTTTCGCATCCTTCTTATATCCGATTAACACAACATAATGACCATCGTCTTCTGTTTCAGTATTATAATCACCGTCATCTTTCCATGCTTGAATCGCACAAATAATAGGAGAACCATCATCAAGAGCTGCCCTGAATTGCAATAGCAAGCTATCTGTAAGCTTCAAACCGTATTCATTTGAAGCATAATCTACACACACAACCTCTGTTGCAATCACTGGGGTATTCGGAAAACCTTCTGTACGAACGGATTCTAAATATTCTGCTATATTCATATAGTTAGTCCCATTTTCCGGAGTTGCTTCAAGCTCCCAAAGTAAT
>SFGN01000273.1 GCA_004556565.1 Lachnospiraceae bacterium
GAATAATGGAACGAATGCTGATATACAGCTTACCATCGGAACCTAATTTGACATTATCGACATTATGTCGATTTGATCCGCTGCCTTCTTCAAGAAGAACCATTACAAGAATCTGCTTTTCAAAGTATGCCTCATTGTATTTATCGCAGGCGTCAAGAAAACCGATGGTGGTGTCCGAATAAACTTTATCTTTACGCTCCAGGTCATACTTATCTTTGCTTGCATTATAGTAAGCCTTCAGTCCATCAACAGAGCGAATGATCTTAACAACGGGATAGTCCGCATCTTCGCGATACCCGTCTGTTCTGATATATTGAGGGTTAAAATCGATAAAGGACTTTTGTACTTCTCCTCCGGAATCTCCGGTGCGGGTAATAGTAAACTCCGCCCACAGCTTGCACTTTGTACTTTCTCCGCCGCGTCCCTTATCGTAAACACTGCAGTCAGTCACAAAACGGTACTTTCCGTTTTCGGAGATATCAAAAGAGTTTGACAGAGTATAGCTTTTTGTTTGAGTGGCTTTTCTTCCTAATTCATAGCCTATGGCATTAAAGATGAGATCGTTGATTGCACAGCTCGACCATTTACCGTTCTGCTCACGCTCAATATCGTAGCTTTCCCCATAAACCACTTCATAAGAGGTTTTGTTGACCCAGCTGACATTCAACTGTGTTTTTCCTTCATCCTCGGCAAGATTTAAAATTCTGACACTTACACCGTCAAAATCCGTGTTGGTCTCGCCGATTGCAACTTTGAGTGTGCCAGATCGGCTATCGCCGTTTTTGCTTTGCCCATCATCCCGGCTGCACGCAGTGAGGCAACCCAGCAGCAAAACAGACAGTAACGCAGAAATTACTCTTTTCATTTGCCATCCTCCTTTTTGAGCACTACTCCCAGTGCCTGTAACAGTTGCACATATTGCTCCTCGGTCAAAACGGTTTCTTTCTTTGCTGCATTGTCTATAAGAATGTGGTCATTCAGCATATAACAAGTTTGACCGCCATCGGTTGCCGTAAATATGATCATATATACAGGTGCCGCATCATATGCATCGCTGCCGGATGTCTGTTGTCCTTCCTGATCTTCGTTTTTATGCTCGCCGGTCTGAACAATGTTATTAAGCATCGACTGGACCAAACGATAGACTCCTGCAATTTCTGCCGGATCGTCCTTCAATACCGCGGTCTGATCTTTGGTTGCACTGTTCTTCGTCTCTATTCGTACATATTCGTTTTGGCTATATGCAGCACCGGAAGTATTTTCGGCACGCTCATCCGTTGCACCGGATTTCTTGTTGTTTACAGGCAGCATTGCCGGCAAAACCATTACAGACCATACCGTTATGATCAGACAAAGCGGTATACACACCGTAAGCGCACGGCTGCGAGCTTTTCTGCGCTCTTTTATTCTGTTTTCACTGCGGCGGAACACCTCCGCTTTTCTTTCCTCAAAGCTTCTCATAATAACAGCTCACCATCCTTTCCAAGAATGATGCGAAGCTCCTTTTTGGCACGATACAGAAGGTTATCCACCTGCTTGCGGCTTTTCTTCATGACCTTTCCTGCTTCGTCATAAGACAGATCTTCAAAATAAATCAAATGAATGACAACACGCATATTATCCGGAAGTGAGTCGAGAGCATTGTTTACGATTCTTTTCCGCTCATTCTTCAAAACGGTTTCTTCCAGTGCCTCCAGTTCGGTCGACACTTTCTCTGCCTCGGAAAGCTCAACAAAATCAATGATTTTGCGACGCTTTATGTAATTCAACGCTCTGCTGCGACCAAGCATGAACAGATAGGTTTTCAGTGTCACCTTGAAATTGTACCGATGTTTATTGACCACCAGATCGGAAAAAGCATCGATGGCAATATCCTCGGCCGCATGGATGTCATGCACATAACGGTCGATGAAGAACACAAGGCCGTCAAACAGTTCCTTCATTATCTCGTCAAAGGCACTCTCATCACCTTCAAGGAAACGGCGGTAGCTACTTGCGCCGTTATCCATAGGAGTTCCTCCTTATTGCGGGATCACGTCTGATCCCTTCACTTATTATACAATCGGGCAA
>SFGN01000274.1 GCA_004556565.1 Lachnospiraceae bacterium
ATTTTGCAGTTGTATTCACCCGCTAATTGCTAATTTCCGGGTGGCTTGTTTGCTATACACTTTTTTGGTGGTTTACCTCTACTTCTTTGTTTCAAACTTCTTCCTCCCTCAATATCTGCTCCATATTTTCTGACAACTGTTCCCACTGTTCTTTTAAGCGCCGGAATATGTCGTCTCCCATAGGAGTCCTGCTGTAGTACTTTCTCGGCTTTGACTCGCCCACATCCCACTGGCTCGTTAGTATTCCCTGCTTCTCCAGCCTGCGAAGCAGCGGATACAAGGTATTGGGATCTATCTCCACGCCCTTTTCCTCCAGGCTCTGCACAAGGGCATACCCGTACTTAGCCTCGCTCAGCTGGCTTAATACGCTTAATATCAAGGTTCCTCTGCGCAGTTCCGATATCAGGTTGTGCATCAAATCTTTTTCTTCTCCCATAGAGGCTCCTCCTTGTGTTTTCATTATACTGTGCGGCGCACACTATTGTCAATATTAAAATACTGGAGCAGCAAAAAAGAGGATGATTTCGTTCTGGTTGAAAAAATGATAATGGCGCCAATCACTTTTCATGAGTGATGGCGTGTGACTTGGCATTAAATATATGTATTTTTTCCGGCCTCAGGCGAATGTACGCCACCTGTCCGGGCTGCCCCGAGAAATCAGCATCCGTCACAATGGCAAGATCCGGCATGCCGGGCGCTGTAAGGAAAATCGCTGTCTCACGCCCCGTATTCTCCAGCATCCTGCTTCTTTCGTATATCCCGTTTTTCCTCCTATGATTTTTCCTCCAGTAAATTTTGTACTTTCCATACATTCAAACATCGTACTGTAAAATGTAAAACCCTTCGGATGCTGCTCCGATGGAAGCGTACTGTATTGACTGCTTGTAAAGGCAGCTCTAAAGGTTTCATTTTTTAAAGCATACTGCAAAAGAGCAGAAATATCTTTCACAGTGGAGTAGTGTTCCGAATCATGCAGTCCTGTTGAATTGCAAAAATGCGTATTCTCCACCCCCAGTTCCCCTGCCTTCTGGTTCATTAGTCTCACAAACGCTTCCTCGGAGCCGGCAATCCTCTCGCAAAAAGCCAGACAGCATTCCGCACCAGACGGAAGAAGCATGCCGTAAAGCAAATCCTTTAAACGGACCTGCTCTCCCGGCTGAAAGCCAGCCATAGAAGCATTCTCTATATACAGTTTTGAGAAAAAATCCGTAGGAAGTGTTATAACTTCTTCCATGTCCTGCGTATTTTCAATTGCCAGTATGGCTGTCATAATTTTGGTAAGCGATGCCGGATAAATCCGATCTTGTGCATTATGTTCAGCAAGAGCGTTCCCTGAATCCAGATCAGTTAAAATTGAATAGGGACTATATAAGTTCTCCAGATCTATTGCAGTATTAGGAGTAAACTTCCTTCCAACTAAAATCAAAACCGCCACTGCAACAATACTAATAACAACCCTCCTTATAAAATGCCGCCTTTTCTTTTTATAGCGCTTCCTAATTCTATATTCCATGTTATACACCAATCCTTTCCTATTATAAACAAATAAGGGGATGTCGGTTAATACCGATTTTTAAACTCTAAATCCTAAAATAAGAATCTCCCATAAAAATCAGTGTTTTTCATGCTTGATATTCTGTGGGAGATTAATCAGTGTTTTTCATGCTTGATATTCTGTGGGAGATTCTTATTGTTCTTTTTCTGTATATATTTTAGGGCGCAAAACACCCATAACTGCATTTTTGAACATGCACATTTTTTAAGCCGTCTTTTCCTCGGTTTTTCCTTCGAATTTTTTAATCTCTTCATGAAGAAAACGATGATATTTATTCATGTTCCGACCAATGGCATACAGCATGAATTCTTTATACACCTTCTCTGACGTTCGGTAGTTGAATCTTCGGAAACTATCATTTTCCTTGATATCTCCAAAATGTCCTTCTGTCTGGATGGAACGGATCTGACGATTTAGACTCCCTTTCTCACTTTGGATGTTTGCATGGGATTCCTCTTTCAATGTTTCCCATTGTTCATTGATCTTCATAACTTTGTTTTTCTCAGCATCTTTTTCTGCGTTATATTTATATAAGCATTTCGCTTTGTGTTCACAACCACTACAGTCTGCACATCCGTATACCTCAAAAGTCTGGGTATAACCCGGCTGTTTTTTGGTCTCTGTGCGGATATGATGCAATCCTCTTCCGTCATGACAAACATAATACCGTTCATCCTCAAATATCTGTGTTTTCATGTTGTAATATTTTCCAATATCTTCTCTGTAAGCGCGTGTTTTCCGTTTTTCATGATCCTGCAGCTTGATGTAACTGGATATCTTATTTTTCTTTAAATACAGAAGATTTTTCTCGCTACAATAACCGCTATCTGCGGTTACTTCTTCCAAAATCTCCCCAAATGCATTTTTATGCTTTTCTAAAACCGGAATCAGTGTGTTATAGTCTGTCCGGTCATTGCTTACATAAGCATGGACAATGAAATAATTCTCTACTGCGATCTGAACATTATATGCGGCTTTTAACTGTCCGTTCAGCATGTGATCTTCTTTCATTCTCATAAAGGTGGCTTCTAAATCTGTTTTGGAATAGCTGTTCCTGTCCTTTCCCATGATCTCAAAACATTCTTTGTATCCCATAAGGCGTTCGCCGCAGGTTTCTAATTCCTCATAAAGCTGCTGGAGCTCCGATTTCCTCTTCCCTTTTCCGTAAACAAACGCAATCTGTTCCTTCTCTGCGATCTGAGTCAGATTTTTCTGAAGTTTCAAAATCTCCAATGGGGAACAGTTGTCAATCTCGATGATCGTATTATTGGACAACTTTTTATGTTTTGTCAGTTTTCGCTTCCGGTTCTTTTCAATGACATCTCTTACCTTATCCATTCCTTCGATCACAAACATATGTGCATGGGGAATGTCATATTTTATGCCATACTCATTTTCATCTATCCATGCATTATACTTCTGATACAGTGAATCAATCATATCGAGTAAGCCTGCGAGATGATAATTGATCGTCCCTCTCCACACAAATGTATAGCGGTTTGCATTGGCCTCTATTTTTGTTCCATCAATAAAAAGGGATTTCAATGTGATCAGTCCTTCTTTTTGCAGGCGGCGGAGAAACTGGTAATTCAACTCATCCAATACATCTGCAGTCAGTCTTTTATTCTTGAACTCATAAAAAGCATCCCTTTTTGGTTTCTGACCTTTGGTAAGCCAGATAAATGCAAGGTCTCTTTCGCATAATTCCACAATACGGTCAACAGCTCTAATCCCACGCATGTTTGCGTAAGTAACTACGGCATACATCATAATTGGGTTATACCCGGTTCTTCCCTTATCTGAACAATTGGCCAACAAGCCAGAAAAATCTAATTCCTCCATCACTTTTTTCAGGGTATAGACTGGATCGTCGTCAGGTAAACACAATTCGAAGAAACTGAAGTTAATTTTCTGTTGCCCTAATTCAAAAAATTCGTTATAATACTTATTGTTTAGCATAGTTACATTATAACATGTAACGGAGAAGAGATGGTTGTCGTTAGCCATCTTTTTCTCTTTTATGGAAAAATTTCAGGGGCAGATGTGACCTGGTATGAGTCACATCTGCCCCTATTTGGAACTATCTATTTCCCGATAGCCCC
>SFGN01000275.1 GCA_004556565.1 Lachnospiraceae bacterium
TGAACAAAATCAGTGAAGCCATCGACTATGAACCCGTGATTGGTGTCATGGGAAAAACAGGCGCGGGGAAAAGCAGCGTATGTAATGCGTTGTTTAAAGGGGAGGTTTGTGCAGTTAGCGACGTTGAGGCATGTACTCGTGAAGTTCAGGAATTGCGTATACGCTTCGGCAAACACTCGCTGAAGATCATTGATATACCTGGTGTCGGTGAGAATGCCCGGCGGGATAAGGAGTATGAAGATTTATACCGCAATTTGCTTCCCTCCCAGGATCTTATCCTGTGGGTAATAAAAGGAGACGATCGGGCCTTTTCTGCGGATGAGCATTTCTACAACAATGTTCTGCTCCCTGCTGGTGGGGGTGATCGCGTTTTATTCGTCCTTAACCAGGTTGATAAAATTGAGCCATTTCGCGAGTGGGATACTCATCTGCATCAGCCATCTCCTGCACAGCGCATCAACATCGAAAAGAAAGAAGCCTACATTACTGAACGATTTGGCTTTACGCACTTTCCGGTGACACCTGTCTCCGCCGATGAGGGCTACAACATTCTTCGTCTGGTAGAGACTATTATTCGGGCTTTGCCTGATCGGGCTAAAAGTAGCACGGCTTCGCAGTTTAAGGATGAGTTCAAAACCGAAGAGGTCAAGGCGGAAGCGAAAAACGGCTTCGGCAGCGTAATCTCCGGGATACTCGACGACGTTATTGATTCTTTTCCGTTACCAAAGCCTGTCAAAGAGCTTACCCGAAAGGGGAAAGACAAACTTATCGAGTGGGCTGGTAATGCCTGGGACCATTTTTTTGGATAGGGAAGTACTTAATGAAACCAATCATTATACCTGCATTGTTTGTATCTTTATTTGCATTCCACCCTGCTTATGCAGTCGGGACCTATGACCTGCAATGTATGCTTGATAACGGCGAGCAAATGACACTCAGCCACGTTAGCAATACCGTTTATATCAGTTTTGAAAATCCTGGCGGTGACTCCGAAGAGAGCGGCTCTGTTATTAAATTGGATATTCCTTCCGGCGAAGCGAAACAGACTCTGGCGGCTAATCCGGGAGCAGGAACCGCTTCTTTCACATTACGTGGAGAAAATGAAGATATCGAAGGCGCGGTTGCAGTCAATTACTCGGAATATGATGGTACAGGTGATGCTTATTACACAGCCATGAATGCAATGGAGCAGGAAACCAGCACAGTATCATGCAAGCCGGGTACCATTAAGGTTTCCAGAAGCCTCCTTCAGAATGGCATTAATAGCGTTGGTAGACAGCAGGCTAATAAACCTACTCCCTCTCAACAACAGCAGGCACAGCAATCTACGACACCACCATTTAAAGTTCAGTTCGGCAGCTCCGTCAGTAATGAAGGCTGGAATACCAAATATGGTGTTATTCAGCTCACTATCACTGATGACAACGTGGTGCTGAAATCCATTCGGGTAAACAGAGGGAACTGTAAAATGGAGAGCGCCGGTAACAGAACCCTGCCAGCCAAATATAAATTCGGTGATGTAGCTACGTTCAAATATATGAAGTGTGACCGTATCATTGAAGCTGACATTGTGACCGATACGGGTAGCTGGACATTTAATTCCTAATTTTACCTGTGACTGTATCCGGGGAATCCCTGCTAAATAATCAGGCTATTCCCCGGTTAATTATTGTTCGAGAACGTTAAACGAAACGTATTTCATCCGGGCATAATGAAGCTACGCGTCGATAGATGCACAGCAACGACCCTGTCAGGCGTTTACTGATATAGCGTTTGTGCTGAATTAATGTTTACGGGTAAAGCGTGTAGAGATAGTGTCAGGGGGATTAATAGCGGGATTCTGCAATACGTTCCGTCAGCCAGCGTTTAACTTCACTTTCCCGCCAGCGGGAACTACGCCCCAGTTTGATAGGCTTCGGGAACTTGCCTTCACTAATCAGTTTATAAAACCATTTGTCAGTCAGGCCAGTAAACGTGGTAATAAATGCCATCGTCACCAGTTTGTCATTCATCAGGTCAGTATCGGTATTCGGTTGATTGTTCATGACGATTGTCCTTCTGTCT
>SFGN01000276.1 GCA_004556565.1 Lachnospiraceae bacterium
TTTTTTATTCACTTGATAGGTGAAAAGCAATATTCAGTTAAAAAACAGTAACTATGCGGTTTTTAGCCTTCTTCTTGGCTGTGTCGTGAATAATCTAGGATCATTATATATATCCCTATATTCCACGAAGAAATCATTTGACATACGGTAGAAAAGAACTGCTACATCTTGTCGCTTCATGTTATCTGTCGGCATAAAATAATTTCCACTTTTTCCTGTCATATATCCTTTAGTGTAAACTTTAAATAGACCATCATAAAACCAATCTGAACTTGACACATCTAAAAAAGGCAACGATGTAATCAAATTACTTAAAATCGGCATCCCTGCTCCATAATGCTGATCATAACCAGGATCGCCAAGATCCATAGCGCAAGATTTTAGCTTATTTTCTACCTGAGCACATGAATAATTTGGATATTGTAATTTTATCATGGCCGCCGCTGCCGAGATATGAGGTGCAGCCATAGAAGTACCCGTATGCATTACATACTTATTATTAATATCATTAAAAACCCAATGAAAAGCACTTTTCACATCCACCCCCGGTGCTGTTACATCTACAGATGGTCCATAATTTGATCCTGAATTTCCACTATGATAATCCTGCAGATTAGAATCTACTGCTGCAGTAACAATGATATTCGTTTTATGCGCTGGATGGAAGTTGTCAGAACCAATATAGCTATAGTTATTTCCTGATGCAGCTACTACTACAATCCCCTGCGATACAGCGTTATCAATTTCTTCACAAAATTCTTCATATTCAGAAGAGGCGCCACCAATACTCAAATTAATTACATCTGCACCTTCCGCAATCGCATACTGCATACCGGCCAATATATCTTTAAGATAACCTTCTATACCGTTTCCCCACATATTAATTCGCATCACTTTAACAGGTAAAATACTTACATTTGTTCCCTGTGTACAATCCGCAATAATACCTGAAACATGTGTACCATGCCCCTGATCGTCTCTTGGATCGGCATCATAATTTACAAAATCATATCCCTGCTTTAATCTTCCCTGGAACAACTCATGTTCTGCTTTTATACCAGAATCAAGAACAGCAACAACAACTTCTCCTGTTCCTACTGTTGTTCTTGTAGTATAATCTGCATAAACAGGCAAGGACATAGCATCTGCGCCCCAGCTATAATGTGCATATCCGTTTACATCCTGGGAAGTTCTGGCATCCCCTTCAATATAATCACCATCATCATAACTAATCATTTTGTCTGTTACCGCATATTCAACCGTCGGATATGATTCAAATATTTTCACAGCATCTTGGGCATCCGAATCTGTTCTATACTGAATATAATAGTTTTCGCCATATCGAACTGCTGCAATAACATTCTCCGTATCAAATGCAATATCCTGTCCTGTCTTCACAATCACACAATTTTCCACATGTCTGGCCACAGATTGACTACTTGATTTTTTTTGACTTGAATCAGACTTTACTTCTGTCAAATCATTACATGCTTTGATTCCATCCGTTAAAGAATCGAATTTTTGAACTTTTGCATCCTCATATAATCCTTTTTTAACACGGTTTCAGAAACAGAATCTTTGACTATACAACTCTCATTCGCAGAATCAAAATTTTCTGCTGATACATTTGCGGAGAAACTAGTAAATGCTAATACCCCAACAAACAAAACACATAAAAATCTTTTCAACATAATATTCCACACCTCCATCAATATATGTGTCTCGCATCACCCATGTCAAACAGGTAATTTCCGCCGTATACGATTGTGTAGTCACAACATCTTCCTCTGTTGCTTCTTCAATCACTACCTCTTCTGATTCTAACTTTAATCCTTCTCCACTCTCATGTAGAGTCTCCTTTTCGTTGAAAACATTTGCTACATAATCCCCGTTCTCTTTTCCGCTGCTAATACCGTAGTTGAAGTAACACAGAATAATACAAAGCATAAGGCCAATAACCCTTCCACCATTTTCAACAACTACTTATTTCTTTGTTTGACTTTCATACTTTTACCCCCTCCTTTTCCAAGGTACTGTAAAGTTTTACAG
>SFGN01000061.1 GCA_004556565.1 Lachnospiraceae bacterium
ATATGGCATCAGTACGGATCGAAGAACTATATATACAGAGATGGAGATCCTTGATAAATTCGGACTGGATATCCAGCAGAAGAAAGGAAAGAATCCTGGCTATTATATTGGGGACAGAGATTTTGAACTGCCGGAGTTAAAGCTCTTGGTAGATGCTGTGCAGTCATCCAAGTTTATCACGGAGAAGAAATCCAAGGAACTGATAACGAAATTAGAGAAGCTCAGCTGTAGGACGGATGCTGCAATGCTTTCCAAATATGTTTTCATCGTAAACCGTCCGAAGACGGAGAATGAAACTGTTTATTACAATGTGGACTACATTCATACTGCAATTTACGAGAATAAGGAAATTAAGTTCCATTATGCAGAGTGGACTGTTAAGAAAGAACTGAAACTGAAGAAAGACGGTGCATTCTACGTTGTCAGCCCTTGGGCGTTGACCTGGGATGATGAGAATTATTATCTGGTAGCTTATGATGCAGCGGCTGGAATGATCAAGCATTATCGTGTAGATAAGATGCAGAATACAGAAATCCTGGAAACAGATCGTAAGGGTGAAGAATCCTTCAAGAACTTTGATTTGGCTGCATTCGCTAAGAAGACCTTTGGAATGTACGGCGGTGTAGATGAGGAAGTCACTCTGGAATGCAGGAATGAACTGGCCGGTGTTATCATCGATCGCTTTGGGCACGATATATGGTTGATCCCGCAGGGAGAAGATTATTTCAAAACCAGAGTATTGGTATCGGTAAGCCCGCAGTTCTTTGGTTGGGTAACCGGTATTGGATCCGGAATGAAGATTACTGGTCCGGAAAATGTGAAGGCTGAATATAAGGCATATCTGCAGGATGTGCTTGAGAATTATTGATTGGTTATAGGTGAGATTATGGTTGAAGTATCAAAACGTGATTGGAAATTGTTCCGTGAGAAACTTCCTGGTTGGCAGGAAAGTTATATGGAACGTTTATGCAAGGAATATGTAGAGCTGCTGACCTGTGATAAGAAGGGTTCTGAACGATTCTGGGCACTGGAAGAGCGTATCAAAAAAGATCGCAAAGCTCCTGGAGTTATTTTATCTGTCAGCAAATCAGATATGCTGATCGATCTCGTTCGGTTGGTTCAGGATGAGGTGATTGGTCTTGAGGATCTGTCTGATTTTAGTGAGGACGTGCAGGAGAGAGTGAAATTTATGGTACAGCGCTGGTAATGTGAATGTGGTAAAATATGCATTTTCGGGTCTTCATATAACCTGGAAATACATTTCTTTGACGACTAAAAGGTAAGGATGACACGTCAACTACTAGGCCGTATACTGATATCATAAATAAAAGGTAGGCCACCTAAGATACATGAAGGAGGTCCTGATATATGGATGAGTTATATCAGCAGATTATTGATAGTTATAAAGAGACGGGTTCTGTAAAGAAGACAGCAGAAGAGCTTGGGACATATCCGATCAAAGTACGAAGAGTTCTGATTACGGAGGGACTGTGGCACAGCAAAACCAGTAATCAGGTTGCAGAGTTGCTTGCTCTGGGCAAAAGTGTAGCTGAAATAGCAGAGGAGCTTGTTATATCGGAGAAGAATGTTCAGTCTTATATGCCCTATTCCCGTGGGCAGTATGGCGGGGAAGACAGAAGCAACGAAGCAATTCGAAGCGAGGAATATAGAGAACGGATGCAGCAGGCAGCTAAAAATCAGGTTACCAATACAGAAGCACGTTCAAAAAAGAAAGAGGATGATATTCAGGAGCAGCGGCGCCTTCTTGAAGAATTAAGAGCTGAAAAAGAGCGATTACTGAAAGAGAAAAAAGAATTCTGGGACATGATCGAAGCAAAGATGAAGCGGATTCCTATGGCAATGCAGCTTCATCTGGAACTGGACCTGGGATATTTCGCAGATGAACATAAGGAAGTTCTTAGAAGATACGGAAGAATGAAGGATGGAATTACCAGAGATTTTATTGTTCCGGGTAATATGACACTGCATGGTCTTCATTATGCAATCATGAAAGCTTTTGGATGGCAAAACAGCCACCTTCATAGCTATGTTCCATATGAGGATGAATTCAAAAAAATGACAGATGGGGGATTGGTAAAAGAGTGGACCCGTCAGGTTGGTATGTATTTCCGTTTTCCCAGTGAGAATTATGAAGATATATATTGGGACGATGATTATGAGGAAGGTGAAAGCTTTAAGACCTGGCTGAAATCCAAGTATTGTGGACCATACTCCTATGAAGGCGTGGGAGAGCATTACATTCCTGCACAGATTGAAGTAGACAGATTCCGAAAGGACTGGCCTACTATTCAGAAGAAAACAACAGATCAGAGAACGTGGAATGTCTACATGGAAGGTCAGTGTGAGGAAATGCTGGAACGCCCGATGCTTTGGACTGTACTAAAAACACCGGCTGAACAGGTAGATTGGGATTCATGGAAACAGGAGAAAGAGGCTGCCCTGAAACAAGTTGAGAAAAAACGTAAGGACATTATCAAAAAATACAGACAGCTGACAACTCGTATGGACCAGATTGTAGATGGGGCAGGAACTCATTTTGATGAAAAAGGGAACCCAACTATCGACATGGTTCCATATTTTCGAGAGATAGAGGGACTCGACCGTGAACTGGAAATGCTGTGCATTGATCATAATCCTGAACCTATCCCAGCGCTGTCTGCATTGTGTTATCGATATGACTATGGCGATGGATGGGAAATTAAGATTACCTGCACCAATGCCTGGTATGACAAAACCGTTTATGTTAGGGATGAAGAAGGCAATATGCTTCGTGATAAAAATGGATTTGTTCCAGAGAAAGCTTTGTTTGTAGATGCCTTTGGTCAGCAAATAGACGGAGAGTTTCTGGACAAGTTGAGAGATATTCAGCGTAAGGAAAAACCAATCTGCATTGCCTGGGATGGAATGAGTCTTGTGGATGATGTTGGCGGTGTTGGTGGTTTCTGTGAATTTCTGGAGACCATTAATGGTGATGACCCAGAGGAAAAGAAGCACTACAAGACCTGGGCGAAGAGCTTGGGCTGGACCGGGCGGATGCCAAAACCGGAGAACATGCTGTAGCTGTCGGGATCTTTGCACATTGCTTTATGTTACATTTTAGGAGCAGACGGGGAGTCTCTAAAATATAGCGGGATGGTGATGTGGTGTGATGGAGTTCCAGACGAATTTAAAAAAGCTTCGTACCGAGAATGGCCTGACACAGGATCAGCTGGCCTTGCTGGTGGAAACCAGTACGGACACGATTGGAAGAATTGAGCGAAAGCAGAAGATAGCATCTTATGAGGTGCTGTTTCGTATCGCCAGATATTTCGATAAGCCTGTGGAAGATGTGTTCTGGTATGAGTGAGAGAACAAAAAGAGAAGGCTGATGCTGTCATGGATGTGATTTCCGTTGATGGCATCAGCCTTGATTTTATTTTACGACCTTTCCGAAGGTTCGAAGCTCCATTTCAGGTTTGATCTGGATTGGAGCATATTTTTTGTTAAGAGATATCAGCTGAACATTATCTTTGTTCTTCTGATATTTTTTAATATAAGCGTCACCGTTCAGATAGAAGATTCCGATATCGCCATTTTCCAGCTGGTCCTGCTGATGAACCCATACGATCTGTTTATTCACATAGACCGGTTCCATGCTGTCGCCGGAAACGCGGATGCCGAAGTCCGCGGTTGCTGGAACATCATCACCGACTTCGAATTCTTCAAACTGATCGGAATCAAGGAAGAGGCCGGTGCCGGCAGAAGCAGGTTCTGTAAATACTTTAAGGGTTCTGCTTGTGATATAGACCGGTTCTTTTCGGACATACATTCCGCTTTTGATCAGCAGATTCATATATTCAATCGCTTTCTTCTTACCTTCATCATTGAGCTGTGCGAAGAGGTTTTCTTCGATGGCAATGCCGAAGGTATCATTGATATTATCTATTCCAAGGATCTCGCAGAGGGCAAAGAATTGGATTACATTTGGTGAATTCACATTCTTCTCCCATTTGCTGATGGATCCAGGTTTTACTTCCAGGCCTTTCTTATTCAAAAGATCAGCAAGCTGCAGCTGATTCAGATGCCTTTCTTTTCTCTTGGCAGCAAGTGTCATTCCGAAATCTCTATACAAACCAGTCACCTCCCAAGGTATTGAATTCCTATATAGACTATAACGCAATTATTTCCTAAAAGCAAGCAAAAATAGATTATAAATCGAAATATTGCACATGTGCGTCTTTACTTCGAGTATAAATCGCTATATACTACCAATATAGAGAAACAAACAAATGTTCGAAAAGAAAGGAGGCGCCGCATGGATCGTGTGATTATCCATTCCGATGCAAATTGCTTTTATGCCAGTGTTGAAATGCTGTATCATCCGGAATTTGCCGGCAAGCCACTGGCGGTTGGCGGCGATCCAGAAGCCAGACATGGTATCGTGCTTACGGCAAATTATATTGCGAAGAAGCATGGTGTGAAAACCGGTATGGCTTTATGGCAGGCCAGGCAGGCATGTCCTGATGTGATCTTTGTGCCTCCTATAATGGATTTGTATCTGAAGTTCTCTTCGATGCTTCGGGAAATCTACGGCGAGTATACGGATAAGATTGAACCGTATGGCTGTGATGAAGCATGGCTGGATGTTTCCGACAGTATTTCCCTGAAGGGTGATGGCCGTAAGATCGCAGATGAAATCAGTGCCAGAGTCAAAAAGGAACTTGGCATTACGGTCAGCGAGGGCATTTCCTGGAATAAGATTTATGCAAAGCTTGGCAGTGACTACAAGAAGCCGGATGCGATTACCGAATTCAATCGGGAGAATTATAAGAGTCTGATCTGGAAGCTGCCTGCATCGGATCTTCTCTATGTCGGAAGATCTACCAACAGGACTTTGTCGAAGTATGGTATTCATACCATCGGTGATCTGGCTTGTACGGATCCGGATTTTCTCCTGAAAACACTTGGCAAGATGGGGCTTGTGATCCATTCCTTTGCAAATGGATGGGATGAGTCACCAGTAGCTACAGAGGGCTATTCGGCTCCAATTAAGTCCATTGGAAACAGCACGACTACGCCTCGCGATCTGGAAAATGATCTGGATGTTCAGATTATCTTTATGGCATTGGCAGAGAGTGTATCGGCCAGACTCAGAAAACATGGATTTAAGTGTAACACTGTAGCAATATCTATCAGGGATAATGGCCTTTACCATTTCTCAAGGCAGATGCATTTACGGGAGCCGACGGATATTACCGATGAGATCATGAAGGCAGCTATGGAATTGTTTCGTAACAATTATGACTGGTCCCATCCGATACGCAGTCTTGGAGTCAGAGGCGCAGATCTGGTTACGGCGGATATTCCGGTGCAGATGAGTTTATTCATGAATGAAGAGAAACGGGCCAAACAGGAGAAGATGGATAAAGCAGTAGATGAGATCAGGAGACGAGTTGGATATTTCAGTATACAGCGGGCATTTATGTATCAAGCCAAAATACTATCAAAGCTGGATGCACAGGGATCCCACACCGTTCATCCGGTAGGTTACTTTGCACGTTAGCTTTGAGCCATGGCTCAAGGATGGAGGTTATGAATGGAATCAAGCAAGGTTTATGTAGAAGTAGTTGCCAGATTTGATAAGGACGGAGTCATGATGCCGATGGCTTTTGTCTGGGAAGACGGCAGAAAATATGAAATCGATAAGGTGAAATCGAAAGAGAGATGCGCCAGCCGTAAAGCGGGTGGAACAGGCATCATGTATACGGTAGTGGTAGCCGGTAAAGAATGCCACTTATATTTTGAATTTGATAAATGGTTTATGGAGCGTAAATTTGCGT
Source organism: Lachnospiraceae bacterium (assembly GCA_004556565.1). GTDB lineage: Bacteria > Bacillota > Clostridia > Lachnospirales > Lachnospiraceae > Schaedlerella. Next base: position 5,841 of record SFGN01000061.1, read on the forward strand.
GATTTAACCGAATCAAGTAAGTCCCTCACTTCAAATGCGAAGAGCATTAAGTGGCGGGTAGGGACTTACTTGTATCAGATGGGGTACAAGCCCCATCTGATACACTGCGAAGCAGTTATTCGGTTATGAGCAAGTAGCGAAGCAGATTGCGAATATCCGCTTGACAAGGACATTAATATCTGCAGGGGAGCTGACCCTTTCCCTTTTGCGACCCGCAGATTGACATAAGGTACATTTGCATATGAGTCAGCACAGGACGCATCCCACTTTGGTCCTGAATATGCCGGTGCCTGCAACGAAGCTTTATAGTGCTTCCCATTCAAAATCAGGGGGAAGTAGGAGTAGGATCGATAGTATCGGTTCAAAACGATGAAGGAGATTTTGATAGATGACAGAAAGAGACTATGCAATTAAGTCTTTCAAAGAGATTACATTGAATGCAAAGAGGCATACCGAACAGCGTATGGATCTCTATTATGAAAAGATAAAAACACTAATGAGTGATTATCAGGATCTGATTCTGGAGAATCAGATGGTTTTAGAAGAACTGGAGCAGGAATGCCAGGACAAGATCAATGAAAATATGGCATATGCTCTTCAGTATATGGACGCTTATGATTATCGTATGCACATTGGACATCTGAAGAAGGAAATGAATAACGTGATCCTGATCTATGGATTATGTGATATGGTTCACCGGGCTATGACACTGGTGAAGTATTTTACTCCAAATTTCGGAGAAGAATATTATGATGTGCTTTACGGATGCTACTGCAGAAGCAGAAAGACTGGGGATGTTGATATCATGATCGAGCTTGGCATGAGCAGAGCGACATTTTACAGAAAGAAGAAGGCAGCACTGAGATATCTGGGCTACTATTTTTTTGAGATCGTGGTGCCACAGTCCGCAAACAAGAGATATAAACCTTCGTTTTAGGAGTATGAGGAAAAATAAAATGATTATTCCGTAAAAGTCAAGAGAAAATTGTGTATCTTGCTGAAAATCAACATAATGACGAAAAACTATATACATTTGGAAAGAAAAATAGTACAATATTATATCAAACCAAAGTCAGGAAGGGGGATGTTTATGTCTTATAAGGCAATCGATATTGCAAAATATATAATTAATAAATGTACCATTGACCAGCATCCGATTTCCAATCTGCAACTTCAGAAGATTTTATATTATGTTCAAAAGACATTTTTAGAAAAAAATACGGTTGCATTTGATGATGAGATTGAAGCTTGGCAGTTTGGTCCTGTTGTACCAGAGGTATATTATCAGTATTGCGGATTTGGAGCAATTGCTATTCGCATGAAGTATACTACTGATATTTCTTCAAGTTATAGTTGCATAATTGATCCTATTGTAGAAAATAAGAGAAATCTTAATCCGTGGGATATGGTTGAAGACACCCATAAAGCAGGAAAAGCATGGGCCGAAATTTATAAAGACGGATTGGGAAATCATTGTGTTATTCCAAAAGAGTTGATTCGTCAGAAGGGATAACAGATGCAAATACTTAACGAACAAGAAAAAAGAGATTCATTAAGACAATTATTGATGGATTTAAGTAAATCTCAAGATGTCTTAAAAGATAGGAAAGATCGAAGAGACTATTATCTTAGATTGGAAGCTATATACTATAATACTGACTCGGATAATTACAGGCATTTTTATTCAGATATTTTTGCTTGTCTTTCGTTAATAGATGCTGATGATTCTTTGGGCAATCTTGATATTCTTGCTCAAAATATGGAAGCTATCAAGGAGGGGTATATTCCTATAAATCGCGATGAGGCACATAATAATGAGCTTATAGACATTCGTAAAGAAATTATCAAGTTGTATGATCATACAAATTTGGACATAAGTCGAATTAACTATACAAAACGAATGGCAAGAGAAACTCAATCAGAGTTGGCTCGTGCGAAAGTTCTTATCGAAGATTTAAAAAATAAACTTGCTGAATCTGATGTTGCTAGAGCTGAAGCTGTTAATCATCTTAATACAGAGTCTTCAAAACTAAAGGAAGAGGTTCGGGATGGGCAAAAGAAGATGCAGAATGAATATATTACCATTTTGGGAATATTTGCAGCTATTGTACTTGCATTCACAGGTGGTATGACATTTTCCAGTTCTGTATTAGAAAATATAGATAAAGCCTCAATTTATCGCATGATTGCTATTGTATTGATACTCGGATTAGTATTGTCAAATCTGATTTGGCTTTTGATAGATTTTTTGCGAGATATCAATGGAAAGAGTATAAGAAAATGGTGGTTAATAGCTGTAACAGATGTAGTTCTTCTGCTTGGTTTATTACTGACATTTTTATCTTATAAAAATCATTGGCTGGATGTTTCGCCGAGAGCATCAATAAGTACAGAAGCAGAACAACATATTGAGGGAAATAATGCGACTATAAATACAGAGGACGAAGAGAGTGAAACTTCAAAATCTGAGAAAGAAATTACAACAAATAAAACAGATTAACTTAAGGGGACAGCAATCACTGCCCTCTTTTTTTTAGATTAAAATATAAACGATGAAGTATCAAAAGATGATACTAATTTATCAGAGAATGATACATAATTGGATAAAATTGAGATACCTCTGATACTTACGACTGATACAATGATTATGCTGGAAGTAGAAGATCAGCAGGACAATTAAATATGAGAAAACAACGAGCCAAGTAGACACAGACGGTGTGTGCTTGCACACGAACGGATGTGGATATTTGGCGACCAAACAACATCGACATGTAGACCGATAGGTCGGAATGGAGATGCTGTTCAGATTGCGAGAGCAGTTTACTGCGAAGCAATCTGGTTGTTGCGTATGGAGCTCCATTAGGAATTTAAACCTAATGGGGCTTTTTGCGTGATTCTACGAGCGGTGCAAACGAAGAAGGATCAGCATTGACACATGCTTGCATGTGAGAAATGCTGGTCCTTTTTTCGTTTATAGCGCGACAGCGCGACACCGAGCCGATAGGCGAGGTTAGCACCGCATTGATCTTTGATTTCCAGCCAATGCCACGGGTCTGCATATGACCGCGTGATTGGAAAGGGAATCAAGCATGATCAGACGCATCAGTAAACCACGTGCACCTCCGCTCCTGGATTTGAAACACGAGAACAAGATTTCAAATGCAGGAGGAAAAGAAGATGTACGTACAGCATCCATATAAATTCGAAGGAAAATACTACGCAAAGATTGATGGAGTATTCTATGAGATCTCCAAGGAAGTGGCGATGGCTATGTTTGCCGATTATAGAAATGAGATTTATCGCAGCCGTAAGTGGGCACCGGATTACAGGGAAGAGGATCTTCAGATGGAAGAGCTTCAGGATCTGAAGATTGATAATGAGAAAGAAAATGCTGCAAAAAAGAAGGATAAGAAGTGGAAGCGAAAGACCAAGAGATGTGAGATTCTTGATTGTGCCTTCAGCGCTAACAGCGATGGACTTTCTGTTGCCGATATGGCAGATGACACACAGCTCAGCATTGAAGAGCTGATCATTTTGAAAGAGGAGAGCAGAATTCTCCATGACAAGATCAGTAAGCTTACGCTTCAGGAGCAATTTATAATCAAGTCTATCTATTTTGAGGGCATGAAACAGAAAGAAGTGGCAGAGATTCTTGGCGTCACAAAAGGAGCTCTCAGTCAGAGACTTGGTACTATCCTCAGAAAGATGCGTACCATGTATCTGGAAGGATAAATAAGATTTCTTAAACTTTTTTGCTTCACTGCCTAAACTTTTTCTGCGTTTTTTGTATTTAGTAACTGAAAAGGTTAATCCTTAAGAAATACAGAAAGCGAGAATTCAGAAATGGACAAGAGATGTTATTCCGTAGCGGAGCTGCAGGAAATTTTAGGTGTAAGCAGACAGTGTATCTATGAGCTGCTCAAGAAGAAAGAATTCAGTTGGGTGATGGTTGGTGGCAAGTACCGCATTTCCAAGAAAAGTTTCGATGAGTGGCTGGACCAGAATCAGTAGAAAGAGCTGTTAGGATTGCATTATCGGCAAGAGATGTACATCCTAACGCTTTTTCTGCAGATGAGTTATTTTAGTACCAAAGGAGGTGGCGCGATTGTATTACAATCCATTGACAAAGGAAGAGGAGTTTCACGAACTGGTGAAAGAGATTGAGAGCCAGAGTGCATACAAAAGGGTGCCTTCTCCGGAGAAAAAATACATGTCGGTAGCGGAAATGGGGAGGCTCTTGGGTTTGAAGAAGACGGACCGATACTGGCTAGTTCACAAGAATTTTTTCAAGACGGAAGTGATTCTTGGGAAAATGCGTGTGGAGCTGGAAAGCTTCGAGAAATGGTATGCCAATCAGATCAAATATCACAAGGTTACCGGGGAGGAGCCTGGACGGGAACTGAAGCAGCGTTATTATTCGCCAAAGGATATTGCGGAAATTCTGCAGATTTCTGAATGGCAGGTTTACGAGGAGATGAAGAAAGCCGATGTGGAATATATCCTGGTGGATTATTGGAAAAGGTATCCTAAAGAAGCATTTGATGAGTGGTACAGGAATCAGAATCGGTTCCGCAATGCCGAGGATCGGGAGAAGGTTCGTGGCATTGTGGAAGGTTCTATGCGGATGCCGGAAATGGCCAGAATGTTGGGTGTTTCAAGAAGCGTAGTTTATAACATTATTGCTTGCTCGGATATTCTGAAAACCATTGAGCTTGATGGTCGAAGACGAGTGACTAAGGAAAGCTTTTATGAGTGGTATGCCAGTCAGGATCGATATCATATCGTATCGGAGCAGGTGCCGGAAACGGTGAAGAAAGAAGATAATCGCAGTATTGAAACATATAGAAGAGCGGTTCAGGATCGTGATGGCCATACCAAAAATATCGGAAATGATGCATATCTGACGGTAAAGGAAGCTGCGCTTCTGGCAGGCATAAATCCGGCAACCGTACATAAGTGGATCAAAAAAGGAAAAATTGAAGCAGTTCAAAGTAGCAAGACGGTTCGTATTCCAAGACAGGCGTTTGAAAATTGGCTGCAGAGCAGAAAGAAGGAGGATCAGCATGGCATCAATTGTTGAGAGAAGAGGCAGATTCTGTGTCGTATATAGTTATAAGGATAAGAACGGTAAGCGCAGACAGAAATGGGAAACCTATAAGACCATGTCAGAAGCAAAGAAGCGCAAGAAGGAAATCGAGTATCGTGCAGATATCGGACAAATGATCGTGCCTCATTGTAAGACAGTGAAGGAGCTGCTGGAGGAGTATGTAAATTTGTATGGGAAAGAGGCCTGGGCGCTGTCTACATATTCTTCTAACGTGAGTATGATCAATAATTATATCATCCCGATTATTGGCGGAGATAAGCTGGAGAATATCAATACCAGATTTATCGAAAAATATTACCAGAGACTCCTCCGAACTCCGGCGGTGATCAATCCGGCAACCGGAAAGCGTCAGTCAGAGTATGTAACTCCGGCAACAATCCGGGATATTCACAAACTTCTTCGTAATTGTTTTCAACAGGCAGTAAAATGGGAGCTGATGGCAAAGAATCCGGTGATCTATGCAACAGTTCCAAAGTATAAGAGCGCAAAACGTGAAATCTGGACGGCAGAGACTTTGATGCATGCACTGGAAGTCTGTGAGGATGATCGCCTGAAGCTGGCCCTTAATCTGGCATTTTCCTGTTCTCTTCGTATGGGAGAAATGCTTGGGCTTACCTGGGACTGTGTGGATATATCAGAGGAAGCCATTGCGGAGAGCCGGGCTTTTATTTATGTTGATAAGGAAGTGCAGCGAGTAGACAAAGCAGCCATTCAGGAACTTCGAGGAAAAGATGTGATTCTGGTATTTCCGGGGGAGAGCAAGAAAAACAAGACCGTTCGTGTGTTGAAATTGCCAAAGACAGAGAGCAGTATCCGTTAAATGGCGGTGACATCAAGGCGGTACAGGGAGACTCCGGTCATTCCCAGATCAATATGGTCACCGATGTATACTCTCATATCATTGATGATGATCGCAGAAAAAATGCGGAACTCTTTGAGCAGGCCTTTTACGAGAAGAAGAATCTGGATCCGAGCATGCATGCCAACGTGGCCGGAAAGACAGTAGAACTTCCGACAAATGTGGATGCAGAGCTCCTGGCGAAGGTTCTTTCCAATCCGGAGATGGCAGCACTTTTATCTACTTTGGCCAAACCACTGGAGAGTAAATAAAGGGAAAAGTACTCTCTTTTCATTTGCGTCGAAATGGTAGCCAAGATGGCGACCAATAAATATGAGTCTCTTCGGAGGCTCATTTTGCGCTACTTGGAAAATGAAATACCCAGCGTTATCTTATGTTAATCGCAAATAAGGGTATAATAAGCGATAAGTTCCACAGACTGGAAGAAGAAGGGAAGTAAATGAGGATGAAAAGTCTTGACATTCGACCTTATATTTTAACTTGAAAAAAGGATAATGGCGATTTATAATCTAAATATATACTATAAAACGCCAAATAAGCTATTATAAAATAGCATATGGCGATTTATGATAAGGTGGTGCTTCTATGAAGATTATTGGAAGAAAAAGAGAAAAGGACAGTCTTATGCAGTGCCTGCTGTCAAAGAGACCGGAATTTGTTGTCGTATACGGAAGAAGAAGGGTGGGAAAGACTTACCTGATCCGCGAATACTTTAATCAGCAGTTTTCGTTTTATACGACTGGTTTGTCAGATGAAAAGACGAAGGGACAGCTGCGTGCTTTTCAGGCAAGCCTGAATGCATATGGATATGAAGAAAAAAGTGTACCTGTAGATTGGTTTGAGGCTTTTGTGCGTCTTAAGGAATTGCTTCAAAGCGATAAGGTATATCGTGAACCGATTAATAATAAAAGAGTCATATTTCTTGATGAACTTCCGTGGATGGATACAGCCCGCTCGGATTTTAAAAGTGCGCTTGATTATTTCTGGAATAGTTGGGCATCGGCGCAGGAGGATCTGGTGTTGATCGCCTGCGGATCTGCCACGTCGTGGATTATAACGAACCTTCTCACGAATAAAAAAGGATTTCATAACAGGATTACAAGACGCATTCACCTTGCTCCATTTTCGCTGGCAGAATGCGAAGAACTGTTTGAATTGAATGATATCGTTATGAATCGAAGCCAGATGATCGAAAGCTATATGGTTTTTGGCGGTATACCGCATTATCTGAATCTTTTCGATTCACGCCTCAGCCTGGCACAGAATGTAAATGAACTTTGTTTTAAGGAGTATGGCTTTCTTCATGATGAGTACAATAACCTTTTTTATTCACTGTATGATAAACCCGAAAAACATCTGGCAATCCTTGAGAGACTTGCGAAAAGCAGAGATGGTCTGACCCGGGCAGAACTTTCCAGGGAAAAGGAAATTGGAGGAGGTTCTGTTCTTACAAAAGATCTGCGGGAACTGGAGGAGTGTGGTTTTATCCGAAAATTCAGTAATTTTACAAGAGGAGAGGGAGAACAGTTTTATCAACTGATCGATCCGTTTACTTTATTCAGTATCCGATTCATAAAAAATAAGAAGTTTGATTCATGGAACGAGTATATTAATTCACCGGGGTATCATTCCTGGAGGGGAAATGCTTTTGAGATTGTGTGTATGAATCACATTCCTCAGATTAAGGAAAGTCTTAGAATAGGCGGAATTGAAACAAATGAGTTTGCATGGAGAAGTGGTGGATCTGATAAGGGGGCGCAGATTGATCTGATCATCAGCAGAAAAGATGGTGTCATCAATCTCTGTGAAATGAAATTTACAAGTGATGATTATATGCTGGACGCTGATGAATATGAAAAGCTCAGAAACAGAATGTCACAGTTTCAGAAAGAAACCAATGTGAAATCGGCAATTCATATCACGCTGATTTGTGGAAATGGATATAAAAAGGGAAAATATTCAGGAATTGTCCAAAATGTTATTTTAGGGGACGATTTGTTTGAAAAATAGAGCCCGGTATTTAAATCGCGAATCCTCTTCGAGATTTGCGATTTTAGAAAAATAAAAAGACCTTTGCACTTATTTATGATAAAGACGGATATGTATGGATAAATGTAAAATGTGATCCGGAATGGAGAGAATTCTGGAGAAATGCTTTTGAATCTGTTGTCCCGGCTTATCACATGAACAAAACACACTGGAATTCTATTATCCTGGATGGCTCTGTTCCGGATAAAGATATTCGGCGGATGATTGGGGAAAGTTATGATCTGACGAAAGGAAAGAAAAAATGAGGATATTAGTAGATGCGGATGCTTGTCCGGTGGTGTCGATCGTAGAAAAAACAGCAAAGAAATATGAGATTCCTGTTATTCTCTTATGTGATACAAACCATGTTTTATATTCAGATTACAGTGAAGTAATCACAGTGGAAGCCGGTGCTGATGCAGTAGATTTTAAACTGGTCAGTCTGTGCCAGAAGGGAGATATTGTTGTGACACAGGATTATGGTGTAGCAGCAATGATTCTGGGAAAAGGTGCTTATGGCATCCATCAGAGTGGTAAATGGTATACAAATGAAAATATCGACCAGATGTTGATGGAACGTCATCTGGCGAAGAAGGCAAGAAATGCAAAGAAAAAGCATCATTTGAAAGGTCCGGCAAAACGAGCGGGGGAAGATGATCAACGATTTGAAGTATCGTTGGAGAAACTCATCTCAGTAGTAGATCGAAATCCCCTACTGAGACAAAATTAGAATAAGAATGAAAAAACCTCACTGTGGTAGAAATATGATATTGTTGATATAATAACCACATGGTTCGGAGGGATTATAGGACACGCCTAAGTGCCTAGGCAAAAGGTCTGGGAGACCTTTTGGTCGGGAAAGTCAGAACCTGCTACAAAGGCAGATCTGCAAGTGGGAAAGTAGAAATATATATCAGTGGCGGGTGTCAATCCCCATCTGATATACGCTCCGCGAGGATGCGCAGGGATTCGGATTAGTGTTTTGTCTGCTTTGCAGACCCGAATCCCGCGCCAAGACTCGCGAGCGAGTCTTGAATAAAATTACGGGAGTGATCGATTATGGCATCGGAACGAACCGATGAATTATACAAGCTTTTACTGGGCAGAGGATATCCTAAAGAGTTCTGTGCGGAAATTGCCTATAGAAATATGAATACAGATTACACTGCCACCCGGATGCTTGGCTATTTGTACCGGGTAAGTGATCCCCGAATCGAGGATCTGGTGGATGAGATGCTTGCAATCTTAAGTGACAGAGATGCAATTATTCAGAAAAAAGAGATGGAACATGCCCAGGCTGTGATCAATGAGATTTACAGAAATGGGTTGTAAAAAAAGTTTAGCCTGAATTATTCACGGAACAGCATCTGAACTAAAAACTGAGCCATGAATTAAAAAATTGATCCTTGCAGCCATAACCGTAGTCCATAATCCTGTCAAAA
>SFGN01000277.1 GCA_004556565.1 Lachnospiraceae bacterium
AAAGCTATCTGTGTGCCATGAAAGCCGGTGCCTGCCGGTATGACACGGAAGGGTATGTGACGGAGCATATTTCTCAGGAGGAGGAAGCGTATGCGGCAGGGCGTTTGGAGAAAATTCGCCGCCAGAACCGGACAAAGGCAGAACTTCAGGCCGTGCTTGATGGGAAATAAAAAAAGCCTCCCCGGAAACCGGGGAGGCTGAAACAATAAGGCTTAAAAGGAAATAACTTCCGTACCCGAAAGGAAGCCAGTCCACTGAATTATTTACCACAATAATACTGACGACTAAAAGGGAGGAGCAGAAAAATGAATGGATTCAGAAACAGTTCACGGAACGGTCAGGTCTGGCGTTACCAGCGTGCCGGCGGGCGGGCCGTTATTCTGGAGGTCAGTGGACGCTGGATGGAAGCGGCAGAAGCATGGCGACGGGCTGCCTGCATAGCTCCCCGGACAGACTGGCAACAGTTTGCCCGGAAAAGGGCTGAACACTGCCACCGGCGCTGCCGGGGAAGGGTGTAACGAAAAAAGCAGCCTTCATTACTCCAGGAGTCAGAAGGCTGAAAGGAGTTTATGAGATTTGCTTTTTTTAATATCCGGTCGGGCAGTATGACCGGCCAGTTCTGAGTAGCACAGAGTTTTTTCCGTATTAAGTCGCGATTTTATATTTTGTGATTAATTTCACAAAATAAGGTCTTATTCAATGTGTGCTGCGATATTCAGGGGGGCTGAAATACAGGTGCCATTTATCTGATATGGAGAATAACATGAGGAAATATATTCCACTGGTATTATTTATCTTTTCATGGCCGGTATTGTCTGCAGATGTTCACGGGCAGATTTATGCACCAGACAGAATGAATGTTAATTAGTTTATGAATACAACAGGGGCTGATCAGCAATCACCGGAACATCGTAGCTGACGCGTTCGCAATGCTCAGTTGTCCCCCCCGGAAACGGGAAAAAGTAAGTTTTCCCCCGCTCCCGGCGTTTTTGTAACAAAAACAGGCAAATGGGGGTAATAGTCAGCAACAGGGAATGTGGTATTATCGCGGCGGGTGTTTGAGCCTTTCTGGTTCAGGCAAGACGCAGGTACCAGAAATGCGAAGACCCCACTCGTTAATCCATTAACTCGTGAGGTCTGCATGAAGTACCTTAACACTACTGATTGTAGCCTCTTCTTTGCTGAGAGGTCAAAGTTTATGACGAAATATGCCCTTATCGGGTTGCTCGCCGTGTGCGCCACGGTGTTGTGTTTTTCACTGATATTCAGGGAACGGTTATGTGAGCTGAATATTCACAGGGGAAATACAGTGGTGCAGGTAACTCTGGCCTACGAAGCACGGAAGTAAGCTGCCGGGCGGGGACGGAAGTCCCCGCTTTCCGGAAGTGTGAGGTATTTCAGGGGCAGACACCCTATATACCAGAAACAGCCGGTCCCGCCCGGGGCCGGCACCCTGGCTAAGGCATTTCCAGCTTTTCAGTCATTTCATTATCAAAATCACATTAAACGGTCGTAATCAGACATGATTTGTGCGCCAACACAGATCATCGTCACAACTTTCAAGTCGCTGATTTCAAAAAACTGTAGTATTCTCTGCGAAACGATCCCTGTTTGAGAATTGAGGAGGCGAGATGTCGCAGACAGAAAATGCAGTGACTTCCTCATCAGGCACCAAGCGTACATACCGGAAAGGTAACCCTGTTCCGGCCAGAGAGAGGCAAAGAGCTTCTCTGGCTCGCAGAAGCAACACTCATAAGGCTTTTCATGCGGTTATTCAGGCCCGGTTAAAAGACAGGCTGAGTGAACTGGCGGATGAGGAAGGTATTACTCAGGCGCAGATGCTTGAAAAACTGATTGAATCAGAGCTGAAACGCAGAGCGACTTCGTAAATATTCACATTCTTGCTTATCTCAGGAGTGAGTGGTAGATTGCTGATCGTTTAAGGAATTTTGTGGCTGGCCACGCCGTAAGGTGGCAGGGAACTGGTTCTGATGTGGATTTACAGGAGCCAGAAAAGCGAAAACCCCGATAATCTTCTTCA
>SFGN01000278.1 GCA_004556565.1 Lachnospiraceae bacterium
TTTCACTGCCTTTGCAATTCCTTCGCATTGTGCCCGGTGGTGTGCAAATACTCCAATAATATTATGAGAAGCAATCATTCTCATCGGTTTACTTCTATCAGCGCCTTCATCGTCATACGAAATATTCTGGCAGATCCAGTCATGAATTTTTATTTCTTTTTCATAGTCTGTACCTATGGTCAGATTTAACTTTCCTGCCAGGCAGTTTACTTCTTTTTCTATTTTTCGATTATACTCTTTTACCTTTTCTTTTGGAAAAAAGTATTGCGGACAAATAGCAAAGTGCCCAAACATATCACTGGCACAGCTGCAGGCAGACTGATTCAGATAATAAATCAGCGGATTATCTTTCGTCATTGCATCAAAGATTCGCTCAAATGCTTCTTTTGGAAAATAATCCCTGACAGGAATAGGAATAATGTCCTGGTGAGCCATTACCCCATCATAAAATGCTCTATAAACCGCCTGATCCTGCTTATTCAGTTGATGGTAATAATAGCGGTCCACGATCACCAGAACACCTTCTCTCTTTTACTCTGCATCAGCGAACATTCGGAATCCGCTTCGCCACTATAATATCTTTAAAATAAATAGACTAAATATATTCCCTATGGTATAATCCTTTTGAATACATTTTGGGAGGATAACCATGGGAAGAAAATCTACTGTAATTGAATTGACATCAGCTGATCGTGAATATTTGGAATTACAAACAAGAGCACGTACTATACAGGCTCAGACAGTTAACAGAGCCCGGATCCTTCTTTTGAAGGCTGATGGTCATTCAATTGATGACATTGCTGATAAGGTTGGCATGAACAGAAAAAGTGTCATGCTTTGCTTATCAAAATTCAAAGAAGGCGGTATTGAAAATGCACTCTTTGACGCACCAGGACGCGGAAGAAATCCTGAAATTACCGATGAAGAAAAAGCGTGGATTATCAATATTACCTGCCAGAGACCTGCTGATTTTGGCTATGCTGCTGAAACATGGACCTATGCAAAATTAACATCTCATATCAATAAAACAGCAGAGGCTGCCGGATATGTGAGACTTTCAACGATCCATAAAAGTACAGTTCATACCATTCTCTCTGAAGCAGATATTAAACCGCATAAGATTACGTATTATTGCGAAAACAGGGATCCTGATTTCGATTCAAAAATGCATAATGTGCTGTTGGTATATAAGCAGCTTCAAATGCAGTTTGATGAATCCGGAAATCTTATTCCCTTTGAAGGAATGCCTGTACATGTGCTTTCTTACGATGAAAAACCCGGGTTACAGGCTATAGCAACAACTTCAGAAGATCTGCGTCCTGATGAAAACCATCCGACAATCAGCAGAGACTATGAATACAGACGGCTTGGTACGGTATCCCTGCTGGCAGCCATTGATCTTCAGACCGGTGAGGAGATCCCTCTGGTCAGAGATAAACACAGCAGTAAAGAATACATAGAATTTCTCAAACTTCTGGATGAAAAATATCCGAAAGGAGACAAAATCCGTCTGGTACTGGATAATCTTAAGGTCCATACATCGAATGAAACCCGACGTTATCTGGCAACCATTCCGGGAAGATTCGAATTTGTTTTCACACCCAAACATGGCTCCTGGTTAAACATGGTAGAAGGATTTTTCAGCAAAATGACCCGTCAGATGCTGCGTGGAATTCGAGTCAAAACCAAAGACGAATTAGTTTCCCGGATATACCAGTATTTCTCTGAGATAAATGAAGAGCCTGTTGTATTTCATTGGAAATATAATCTGGATGATATCGACGTTTCCGAAGAAATCATTGTAGATACATTACCTGTTAAAATGTCCAGTTAATTAGCAGACGTTATACTACAAATACAAAACACAAGGAGGTATTCTTATGAGACTGAAAGATAAAGTTGCAATCATCACCGGAGGCAGCCGTGGCATTGGCTACGCTACCGCAGACAAATTTTTGAAGGAAGGTGCTACGGTAATCCTGACCGCAAGCTCACAAGGTTCTGCTGACAAAGCGGTTGCGCAGCTGAAAGAAAAGTA
>SFGN01000062.1 GCA_004556565.1 Lachnospiraceae bacterium
GCAAAGGTAAGGCATAATCCAGATTTTCCTGATTCTCAATGCCTATGATGATAAAGTTCATGCCGAAAGCGACTTTTCTTAAAAGATCACGGGACTTTGCCGTTCGATGCTGTTTTCGTTTTTTTACTGACCTTCTGTTCCCGGTCCGTGCAATTACAGCGGCATTTCCGTCATCGCTGCCTTCCCCTGCACATTCCGGACCTAATGACTGCTCCCAAATCTGCGTGTCCTTTTCATGCAAATCATGTGCACATACAAGCTGCTTTCCCTGCCCGCAAATGCCATTGATGATATCAGCGTAACGGGCATTGTCTGAAAAGAATTCTTTCCAGCTTACATCCTTTCCCATATATAATTCCTCCTGACTCTGCAGAAGTCCCTGAAAACTCCTGCCTTTAAAATGATTGAAATAAAAGCAAGAATTTTCCGAAGTGCCATTGCATCGGAATGGATAGATTACCCTCCAAAGCAATAGAGTAGACAGGCGGATGCCTGTTGAAATACCGGAAATGTTGTGCTGAAAAACAGTACACCTCCGAATGCTTGAAAGTTAAATGTTGAAAATTTGCTTTTTTAAATAGTATCATACAAGAAACACCAATGCAACCAATTTTTAGTGAATTAGTATGTTGTGAATTATGATTTATCTACTCCGCAATGCTCTTGATTCCGCCATCAACGTTTCATTTCTCAATTCTGCAAAATATTTTCAATTTTCCAAATCCCGGTCAAATTAATATGAATATGGGAAAAGTGCTTCTTCAACATCGTACAAATCGTCTTCGCTAATATTGTATTTTTCGTCAGTATCAAGAAACACTTCAACTTTAACGGTCACGGCGTCTTTGTATTCCGGTGAATCAACTTTTTCTTTCAACACATCATACATAGCCTGATAAATGTAACTGGCATACTCTTCTTCGGTTTCCATATTGTTCAGTGTATCCATATCCGCCATTACTTTTGCATAAAAATCGTCTTCAAATGTCTCCATCAGCGTAAAAGGAGAGACCGATACTTCAACGATATATCCGTCATCATATTTTTTTGCCTCTCCAACTTCGTACTTTGCACTCTTGTACAATTCAACAGACAATTCATAATACTTATCCACCAGCTCTTCCGGAATATCATAGCCTTCAATTTTAAATGATTCCACAACAGTATTCATTCCGTCCTCGTACATTGTCTCTGCTTCTTCCTTTGTACTGTCTGTGATCTTCAGATACTGGTCAAATTCTCCTTTGTAGCTTGCATCCAGAACCGATTTCACATACGCTGTTGCCCCTTGTGCCGTCATCCCCCTGGAACATCCCGCAAGCAATGCAGTACAGCCAACCAGCAACACTGCCATAACCATAGCCTTAAATGTTTTTCTCATTCTCTCGTCCTCCTAAGTAAATAATTTAAAATACAATCTGTACGCCTGATATAATGCCGGTAACATCTTATCAAACGATCTTGTCGACATATGCCGTTATTTTAGAATATCATAACATGTAAAAATTAACAAGTTGTACGCATTTATTTCGCACATATTTATAACATTTTAGTAACTGTTCAGAGCCAACCTCCAAAATGCTTCGCATTTCGTCGGTGTGGCGTATCCGCCAAATAAAATTTCAAAAACAGTCTTAAAAATGCAAGCATTTTACGTCTCCCATGTACAGTATATTTCTTAATATCTCCACATCCCGGACACAGGGCAGCGTTTCAAATGCCGCGCTTGTTTCCGCAATCATCATTTCCAGCATGTTCCGGCAGAGTTCTTCATAGTTTTCTTTTTCATGGCAGGCCTGCAACGGATTGTAATTTCCTTTTTCCAGATCTTTTTCCAGATCATCCCATGCATCCATGATATAAATAAATTTCCCGAGAAAAAATCCCATTTTCCTTAATGCAGATTCCCACGCATCTTCTTTATATACAAAAATTTCTGCCATGATCCGTCCGAAGCAGCCGGACGGCTCATCTATTATCTGTGATTTTTCTGTTTCATAATCTGAAAGCCTCTTCAATTCCTGCCGGATCACATCGCTTTGTCTGGGATACTTTCCTATAACTTTATTCACACGGCTTTTCAGCACACCTGCTCCAAGAACAGCAGTTATTTTTTTCTCATCCGCCCAGTCATCTTTCAAATGGTAATATGCAAGGATGAGATTCATGTCAGCGGCGTATTCTGACATTTCATTTTGTATCATAACCTGCTTCTTTAACGGATGAACCTTGCAGCGATGGCTTGAAACCTTATTTTCTGATTCGTATAAGGAGCTAAGCAATATGACGGCAAATGTCATGTCATAGGTTAGCGTAATCTGTCCCAGGCTTCCATACTGTTCCTTCAGGTTCTTGCACAGACCACAATAGTAAGCCTTATATTTTTTGAAATCTTTTACTTTCAGCTCCGGTTCACAGACCGTGACATATCCAAACATACTGACTCCTTTTATCAAAACAAGCTGTTATAGTGTACAGTCAGGCATATTCCTGAAATCTCAGGAGCATGCTCTTCTTCTCCTTCACACTTTCAGCTACTCTTCCTCTTTTGCCCATCCGTAAGAACATTTCACCGCCCGGTTCCATCCCCGGATTTTCTTATTCCGGAGCTCTTCTTCCATCTGCGGAGTAAAAATGCGGTCGATTTTCCAGTTTTTCTTAACATCTTCTTTGTCCTTCCAGTAACCTGCGGCAAGCCCCGCCAGATAAGCAGCCCCCATCGCCGTTGTTTCCACACAGCCCGGACGATGGACCGGTGCATTACTGATGTCTGCCTGAAGCTGCATCAGGAAATCATTTGCACTTGCCCCGCCGTCAACCTTAAGCGCAGAAAGCTCAATTCCTGAATCTGCTTTCATTGCCGCAAGAATATCATTTACCTGATAGGCGAGCGATTCCAGCGTTGCACGCACAATATGATATTTATTCACCCCTCTGGTCAGGCCAACAATTGTTCCTCTCGCATACTGATCCCAGTGCGGCGCACCAAGCCCTGTAAATGCAGGAACTACATAGCAGCCGTTTGTATCCTCCACACGCTGCGCCATATACTCCGTATCTGATGCAGAATCAATCAGACGAAGTTCATCTCTGAGCCACTGGATTGCAGCCCCTGCCACAAACACAGAGCCTTCCAGCGCATAATTTACGGTTCCGTCAATTCCCCATGCGATCGTCGTCACCAGGCCGTTTCCGGAAAACACCGGTTTTTCCCCGGTATTCATAAGAAGAAAGCACCCGGTTCCATATGTATTCTTTGCCTCTCCGGGTTCAAAGCATGTCTGTCCAAACAAAGCGGCCTGCTGGTCTCCGGCCGCACCGGAAATTATTATACTTTTTCCGAAATATTCTGCTGACGTTTCTCCGTAAATGCAGCTGGACGGCTTTGCCTCAGGAAGCATCTGTACCGGGATATCCAGTTCCTCCAGTATTTCTTTGTCCCACTGCAGCGTATTAATATTAAACAGCATGGTTCGTGAAGCATTGGAATAGTCTGTCACATGGACCGCGCCTTTCGTCAACTTCCAGATCAGCCATGTCTCCACTGTTCCGAACAGTAATTCTCCCCGCAAAGCACGTTCCCTTGCCCCCTCAACGTGGTCCAGAATCCATTTTACCTTTGTTCCGGAAAAATAAGCGTCAATCACAAGGCCTGTTTTCTCCCGTATCGTTTCTGTAAGCCCGCGTGCTTTCAGCTCGTCACAGTATTCAGAAGTCCTCCTGCACTGCCATACGATTGCATTATGAATCGGCTTCCCTGTCTGTTTGTCCCAGACAATTGTTGTCTCTCTCTGATTCGTAATCCCGATTGCCGCGATGTCTTCCACCGAAACATTAATTCTCTCCATCGCCTGCCTTGCAACCGTCATCTGGCATGTCCAGATTTCTTCCGCATCGTGCTCCACCCAGCCCGGTTTCGGGAAATACTGGGTAAATTCTTTTTGTGCCATGCTGCACATTTCGCCCTTTTCATTGAACAGGATACAGCGGTTGCTAGTTGTCCCTGAGTCAAGTGCCATGATATACTTTGCCATACTTTTGTCCTTTCGTTTCAATTTTGTATTATCATTACAGACTATCTGTGACTATTAAATAACAGTCAAAACGTTATATGCTAAACACTCCATGTAATGCTTATCCAGAATATATATACTTCTGTTGTGTTAAAATATTTCTTCATGAGAAAGCACCTCACTTCCTGACGTATTTCAATTTTACTACGTTTAGAAGAGAGGTGCAAGGCAATACTGAATTGCTTCGTTTCACCAGCCTCATAAAATAATTTTAACCTTTTATTTGAAGGATAAAAAAGATGCTAAACCGGTGAACTAAAACCATAGCTTAACATCTTTTTCTTCCTATATAAATTACAGAATAAATTCTTTACAATTTATTACCATTACTATCAACATAATAGCACTGGCCTCCGTCATCAACTAAAATATAACCATTCACGCAGTCCCCAACATTTCTACAATTTACATTAACTGTAACTACACATTCTCCTTTATCATTAATGAATTTTGTTGTTTTTGCATCACATGATATTTTTAATAACCCGTCAGAAATCTCCGTGAACTGTTGGCATGTAGCATCATAACATTTTACAGGTTCAAATAAGAATTCTCCATTTTCATCCATCATCGTTGCATAAAATCCATCTGAACCATCAATATAAAATGCACATTTTCCATTTTCAGATGCAGTCACTGAATTCATCACGCAATTTTGTAATTCTTTTTTCACAATTAAATTGCCTTGAAAATCAAAGATATTAACTGTTGTTCCATTTATAGCCCTGTTATGTGAGAAATTAAATATAACATTGTCAGAAACTATCAATTCTGTTGAACGCTCTATATCTAAAGTTGTTCGTAAACTTCCATCAAGGTTATATATTTGCCCCCAAATCGTTACTATTATATCTTTTCTTTTGCCCAAGAAAGCAGATGAACCATTACCATTTGCATTATAGCCTTCTAAATAAGTAATCATTCTCTCATTTGCATCAACAATCGCATTGTTAATTGCCAAAATTCCTTTCTCTTTATAACTTATTCGAGAAAAATTCAAATCCCCATTAGGAGCAACTATATGTGCTAATTCTTCTGAAACCGGAATCACTTCATTTCCGTATCCATCAATTATTCCGCATAATATACTTTGTTGCTGATACCCTTCTGGATTAACTTTCACCAAATAATATCCGTTTCCTATATCATACAATGTATTATATTTTTCTTCCCATCTAAACGTGATGTTTCCATTCTTATCTAAAAATACGTCTTCCCATTTAATATGTCCATCATAAAAAGAGGAGAGTCCATCAAAATATATATCATCATCTAGTTGTGGCATATTAAAAATAATATTTCCTTTTTCATCAATAACCGATACAATTTGATTTCCACTTTCATCTAATCTCAATATCAGTGCTACATCGTCAGAAAAATCTTTCCCTTTTAGAATGTATAACGTTTCGCCATCTTCATTAACATCTTCATTTTCTTCAATTTCTTTCTCTTCCACAGCAATCGGACTTTCATCATTATTATCTGGGCTTTTATCAATTTTACTCTGGGCTCCACAAGCACTTATTATTATGGACAACATCACAATCATAAAAATCATTTCTATTTTTTTCATCACAATTTACTCCTTGCTTCATTTGAAACTCTCCCACTATTCTTAGTGCAGAATTTAATCTAAAATCACAGACAAAATATGAAACACTCAATCTCTACACAACCTTGCAATGTATATACATGAATTATTCTACTTCCTTAATTCAATTCTGCAGACGGCCATCTTTGGCGGCCATCAGGGCCACGTTCGGCGGTCAGCCCGGGACACATTCCCGGCCACTAACCGTTATGCCGCGAAAGGCTCCTTACATGAGTAGCACATGATAGGCTCTCTGCCTTGGCAAATCCGCCTCTGGTGCTGGTTTGTCGGCTTTGCCAGAACATCATGTGCGATGGAGGCTTATGTCAAGAGCACCGTGGAATAATGGTTAGTGGCTGACCGGATAATATGGCTCGCACTGGCCGCCGAACGTGGCACAGGTGGCCGTTTTGGATGGCAATCTGCAAATTCAGAATTTCGGTAGAAATAGTTTAATTATTCCAATCTTTTCAATTCTATAAATTCTGATTTATCTTCTGTTTCACGTAAAATCAAATTATTATCATCTACAAATTCATAATCCAGACTCAAATCCACTATTGCTCCCCAATTATCTCTCACCGATAATACGATTCTCTGACTTGACTCACGCCATTTATAAGTACCATAATAAACATCATCACTTTTAGTAAATTCCAAATCACCTGAAACATCACCTTTAATATCGGGCTGATAAAGCTTGATTTGCCTTGTACCTTTTTCATTACTCCATTTTCCTATTAGCCTGTCTAAATCAGTCTTGCTTGTGCATCCAGTTATTAGCATTGCGCATATACCTATAATTATTAAAATACTTGTCAATTTCTTTCCCATTTTTTACTCCTTTTTTACTATATACCATAATTTATTTTCACATTATCAGCATATGAATCAATACGACATAATTCATATATTAAGGTTGATATTTGAAACTTTATCCCGATTTTGCATTTTACGGCATCCTGCGGTCATGATTCCGTTTTCGAGCAGTTAAAAAAATAATTTCAACTGTTAATTAGCAGAATCCTTAATCCAAGTCAATAGCAAACTAAAACTGTCTTCCGAGATGATGATAAGATAAAATGTCAATGTAACAAAAACGAAGAAAAGTAGCAATCGTAATCCATACATCCAATATGTTCTCGTTCCAATACAGACTTTCCTTCACCTTCACCTCTCACATAAAACTCACCAACTTTTCCATAACTATGGCACGTACACTCTGCAATTATACGCTTTTCCTTTTCACCAGCTCTTGTATAATCCTTTACATTTTTTGCATACATACAAGTACTACATTTACGATGCTCAAAAGGAATTTTGGATATCACTTTTTGATGTTCCTTCTTTTCCTTTTCCATTTCTTCTCGGACTCTTTTAGTTAAATTTACATCCTCAATCCATTTTGATACTATTATTCCTACAACAATCAAAATAACCAAAAAAAAGACTAAGTCTAACGCCATTTTCTATTCTCCTTTATAACAATGACAAATAATTAATTGATATACGATATAATGTTAATCATCAACAAAATGAAATATATATTTCTTCTAATCTCTTTTGTAATGAAAACAACCATTCCTATCATTCGGGCGATTGTATCCACCATACGGACCATCACAATGGACTCTGCCATAGGAATCTTTGTCATACCAATTTGCATAACGACAATCTGAACAATTTCCCTCAAAACATCCTTCTGGAAGCTGAATCGTTTCTATTTTTTTCCACATGTTTATATTTCTCCTTTTTTATAGTTTAGACATTAGTTACTTTAAGTTTTCGCCGGCTATCAAGCAGAGATCACGGTCATATTTCTTGCACTATAATAATGCTATCTTCCGTAATAGTTATTTTTCCATTATTTCTAACGCATATATAAGATACTATTTCTCGTTCTGGCAAAACAACAATTGGGAAATATAATACTGTCTTTGAATCCGGCATTGATTGCATAATTCTTTTTATATATTGTTTATCTCCTTCTGACAACGTAGATACTCCATAAAAATGAGTATGAAATATTCCATAAAAATCTATTCGCCTTTTTCGCCAAGCTTTGATACATCTATTGAGATACTTCACATCTGGAGTATAATGGCATTTGAAGACACTTCGATTATGTATACCGTTATCAAATTCAACAAAATAAATAATATTATGGTATCCCCCTATTATGCCTCCGCTTTCTAAGAAAACATCTGGAACGTTATTCACAATTGCCTCATATACCTTATTCGTAATAAACATAATAGAAACACCATCTTTCATTTTCCTCATTTTTCGTTGCTTATCCTATTCATGGACACTTAAAATAATTGCATAATCGCGAAAATAAAAGCATTAGCCATTTTCTCATTTGTAACATGAACTCAATATAATAAATATCCCTATACTACCACCTCACTTCTTACCTGTTTTTGAATTTTGTTTTTCTTCTTTTTCAAATACAACTATCTTCTTTCTTTTTTACTTCGTCAGATACAGTTTCCTTTCCGTAAAAAGTACATTACTCAATATCCTCCTACTCTCTTCTACATTTAAGATACTTAAGTATTCCCATCTCCCTTTTCCTCCTTCATTCATTTGTATATTTCTAGAATATATCTAAATAATATTATAGTCTTTATCCCGACTATAGTCAATATTAAGACTATCTTTTAAGATAGTTTTATAAAGATGGGAGGCGGAAAATTGTGATTGATTATAAACCATTCTGGAAAACATTAAATGCATCATCCGAATCAACATATACTTTAATCAACAAACATCATATTTCCAGTTCTACCATTGATAAATTACGTAAAAACAAACCTTTGAACACGACTACTATTAACGATCTCTGTCGGATTCTTAATTGTCGAATAGAAGAGATTGCTCAATATATACCTTCTGACAGTGATCAGAAACTGTAAAAACTATATGTATTTTCTATATTATCGATAAAAAACACACCGTATATATTGCTCTCAACAATTTTGAAAAGCTTTTAGATAAATTGCTATTTTATGAAATAATGTGAAAAACTGTAAGACTCAAACTAATAGATATGCATTTTGCGAAGCCAAACGACCGTATTTTCAGCGAAAAACGGTCGTATTTTGCTAGTAAACAGTTAGGGAAACCACTCCAAGATATCGTCCACCGATATACTGACGATTTCCATTAGGAAATATTGACTGCGTTATGATTAGTCATCAAACCACCATTCTCGCAACAAATCAGAGTTCATAAAAACAGGACAAGCATATTGCCTGTCCTGTCATGTTTTTCAAATTTATTATCTTATATATTTAAATATCAGTCTTCTCCGTACAGAGCAATGAGTTTCTTCAGGTATGAATATCTCTCTGCTGCTTCCTGCTCATTCTTTGCGAACAGTTTTGCTGCTTTTTCCGGATTAGCTCTCTTCAATGCATTGTAACGAACTTCTCCGTCAAGGAATTCCTGATATCCTTCCATCTGTGGCTCTTTGCTGTCAAGCGTGAATTTCGCGCCTTCTGCTGCCGGATTGTATCTGAAGTTGTTCCAGTATCCACATTTAACTGCAAGTTCTTCCTCTGTCATAGCCTTGCTCATACCCTTCTTGATACCGTGGTTGATACATGGAGCATATGCGATGATGAGTGACGGTCCCGGATAAGCCTCAGCCTCTGAAATAGCCTTAACTGTCTGGTTGAAGTCTGCACCCATAGCAATCTGTGCTACATATACATAACCATAGCTTATAGCGATGCTTGCAAGGTCTTTCTTCTTAGTTTCTTTTCCGCCCGCTGCGAACTGTGCTGTTGCACCTGTCTTCGTAGCCTTGGAGGACTGTCCGCCTGTGTTGGAATATACTTCCGTGTCAAATACCATGATATTGACATCTTTTCCACTTGCCAGAACGTGGTCAACACCGCCGAATCCGATGTCATAAGCCCATCCGTCACCACCGAAGATCCACTGGGACTTCTTAGCAAGGAAATCTTTTTCTTTCAGAAGTTCAGCTTTTTCATCACATCCGCACTCACATGCTTCCAGTGCCGCAACAAGTTTGTCTGTAGCAGCTCCGTTCTCTGCACCGATATTGAATGTGTCAAGATATTCCTGAGCTGCTGCCTTAACATCAGCATTCGCACTACTTTCAGCAAGTATTTCAACTTTTGCTTTCAGTCTGTCTCTGATGGTATTCTGTGCAAGCAGCATACCATAGCCAAACTCTGCATTATCTTCAAACAGGGAGTTCGACCATGCCGGTCCTTTTCCTTCCGGAGTTACCGTATACGGTGTAGACGGTGATGAGTTACCCCAGATAGAAGAACATCCTGTAGCATTTGCAATATACATTCTGTCACCGAACAACTGTGTGATCAGTTTTGCGTAAGGTGTCTCGCCGCAGCCTGCACATGCGCCTGAGAACTCAAGCAGAGGCTGTTTGAACTGGCTTCCTTTTACGCTGGCAGCTTTGAATTTAGCGACAACTTCCGGTTTAACCGGGATCTCGGTACCGAAATCAAATCCTGCCTGTGAGCCTTTGTTAGCTTCCATATTAGCCATAACAAGTGCTTTCTCGCCCTTCTTGCCCGGACATACATTTGCACAGGAGCCGCATCCTGTACAATCATAAGCTGATACAGTAATTGCGAACTTCATTCCCGGCATGCCTGTCATCGGCAGTGTAGCCATTCCTTCCGGAACTTTAGCAGCTTCTTCTTCTGTAAGAGCTACCGGACGGATAACTGCATGAGGACATACGTATGCACAGCGGTTACACTGGATACAGTTCTCCGGCTTCCAAACCGGGATATCCACTGCAATACCACGTTTCTCATAAGCGGATGTACCTGACGGTGTAGTACCGTCTGCATAATCTGTAAATGCAGATACCGGAAGTGTATTTCCTTCCTGAGCATTTACTTTTGTCTGAATATTCTTAACGAAAGCAACTGCGTCTTCTCTTCCGCCTTTGATCTCCGGTG
Organism: Lachnospiraceae bacterium; assembly: GCA_004556565.1. Lineage (GTDB taxonomy): Bacteria > Bacillota > Clostridia > Lachnospirales > Lachnospiraceae > Schaedlerella. The sequence goes on from SFGN01000062.1 coordinate 10,629, forward strand.
AGAACAGACCTTCATCTGCTGCGTCCTTCCAGCTTTCCGGAACTTCTACTTCAACAACCTGTTTTGCACCTGCATCGATTGCATCGTAGTTCATCTGAACGATCTTATCACCTTTTCTTCCGTATGTAGCCTTTGCAGCTTTCTTCATCAGGTCAATTGCCTCTTCCTCCGGAATGATGGCTGCCAGCTTGAAGAATGCAGACTGAAGTACGGTGTTGATACGTCCGCCAAGTCCGATTTCCTTACCGATCTTAATACCGTCGATCGTATAGAATTTAATACCATGATTAGCGATAAATGCCTTTACCTGTCCCGGAAGATGTTTTTCAAGACCTTCCATATCCCATGGGCAGTTCAGAAGGAATGTACCGCCGTCAACCAGTTCCTGTACCATGTTGTACTTGTTCACATAGGACGGGTTGTGGCATGCAACAAAGTTCGCCTGACGGATCAGATAAGTAGACTTGATCGGTTTCTTTCCGAAACGCAGGTGAGACATCGTAATACCGCCGGATTTCTTTGAATCATAATCAAAGTAAGCCTGAGCATACATGTCTGTGTTGTCACCGATAATCTTGATAGAGTTCTTATTTGCACCAACAGTACCGTCAGCGCCCAGACCCCAGAACTTGCAGTTGATTGTTCCTTCCGGTGTTGTAACCAGAGGAGCTCCGACTTCCAGTGAAAGGTTTGTAACATCGTCTTCGATACCGATTGTGAACAGTTTCTTCTCTGTGTTGTGGTATACAGCAACGATCTGTGCCGGTGTTGTGTCTTTGGAGCCTAATCCATAGCGTCCTGACAGAACCGGTACGGAATCGAATTTGGAGCCTTTCAGTGCTGCAACAACATCCAGGTACAATGGTTCGCCGAGTGCGCCCGGCTCTTTTGTTCTGTCAAGTACAGAAATGGACTTAACAGTATCCGGAATTACATCGATGAGAGCCTGTGCAGAGAATGGTCTGTAGAGACGTACTTTTACAACACCGACTTTCTCGCCTGCTGCCATCAGGTAGTCAATTGTCTCTTCAATTGTATCACATACGGAACCCATAGCTACGATCACACGCTCTGCATCCTCTGCTCCGTAATAGTTAAACAATTTATAATCTGTTCCGATCTTTGCGTTAACCTTGTCCATATATTTCTGAACAATACCCGGAAGAGCATCGTAATACGGATTACATGCTTCTCTTGCCTGGAAGAAAATATCCGGGTTCTGTGCAGAACCTCTCTGGCAAGGATGATTCGGATTCAATGCATGTGCACGAAATTCATCGATTGCTTCCATGCTGACAAGGTCTTTAAGATCTTCATAATCCCATGTCTCAATCTTCTGGATCTCATGTGAAGTTCTGAATCCGTCAAAGAAATTAATGAACGGAAGTTTGCCTTCCAGTGCTGCGCAGTGTGCTACTGCTGTCAGATCCATAACTTCCTGAACGCTGGACTCACAAAGCATTGCAACACCTGTCTGGCGGCAGGCGTATACGTCAGAATGGTCTCCAAAAATAGAAAGTGCATGGCTTGCCAGTGCACGGGCAGATACATTAAATACTCCCGGAAGCAGCTCGCCTGCTACTTTATATAAATTCGGGATCATCAAAAGCAATCCCTGTGATGCGGTAAATGTAGTTGTCAAAGCTCCGGCAGCAAGAGAACCATGTACAGCACCTGCAGCGCCGGCTTCGGACTGCATCTCTGTTACCTGAACTGTCTGTCCGAAAATATTCTTTCTTCCTTCTGTTGCCCATTCATCAATATGTTCCGGCATAACGGATGAAGGGGTAATAGGATAAATCGCAGCAACTTCCGTATATGCATAGGAAACATGAGCCGCTGCCTGGTTACCATCCATGGTCTTCATTTTTCTAGCCATTTGTTATTCCTCCTTAAATTGTACGTCGTAAAATTTATTTTCACAAGTAATTTTATTATATATCCATAACAAACAAAAGTCCAGATAAACCCTTTTGATTTTTGTATATTTTCACATACAGATTTCAGTTCACGCTCATACCGGGGAGTATAATCTGTGTCATCATGCCTGCACATAGAAAATCTGCTCTATCCTCAGTTATTACAAAAAACAGGAGTTTGCCCCCTGTCTTCTGCAATCCTGTTATATCAATTTTCCTCCTGCTTCTTTTCTTCTGCTTTCCGAAGTCGCAGTACATTGTCTTTCCCATGATTTTTCCACAAATAAATCAATATAGTGCCTGTGACAAGCACCAGAATCGCGGAAAGAACCTGCGATACCGGCAGAGTCGTTCCCGGAATGAAAAGCTGGTCTGTTCTCACTCCTTCAATCCAAACACGTCCAAGCCCATACCCAAACAAATACAGAAGGAACAGCTCTCCTTCATATTTTTTATGCTTCCGGTACAAGAACAGAATCAAAAGCAGTACCAGACACCAGAGTGATTCATACAAAAATGTCGGATGCACCTGAATGTAATTCACACCGTTTATCTGCTCTTTATTGGCAAGCATCAGCTCCGTTACATCGCTGCTTCTTACCGCATCAAGCGGGAGCCGCATGGCAAAAAGTGAATCTGTATACTCTCCGAACACCTCACGGTTAAAAAAGTTTCCCCATCGCCCAAGCATCTGACCATTCAGCAGTGCCATCGCCAGAGTATCAAAAATCTGGGGGGCGTTCAGGTTTTTTATTCCGGCACCGATAATAACAGTAAGCACCGCTGCTATAATACCTCCGTAAATCGCCAGTCCTCCGGCACGAAGATTGAATATCTGCAAAGGATTGTCCTTATATTGATCCCATGAAAATATGACATAATATATTCTGGCCCCGGCGATTCCGCATATAACGCCGATCATTCCCATATCCAGGTAATCCTCCGGATTCTGTCCGGTTCTTTTCGCCTCAGACATCGCGATAGCAAATCCCATCAGGATCGCAATACCGATGATAATTCCGTAATATGCAATATCGAACCCGAACACAGAAATCGATTTTCCCACATGTTCCAGTGTTATACCAAGATTCGGAAAGCTGATGTCATAATGCATGTTCGTCCCTCCTTATACATTGAAGCGGAACAGAATGATATCTCCATCCTGAACAACATATTCCTTTCCTTCCAGCCTTACCAGGCCTTTTTCTTTCGCAGCCGCATGCGTTCCGCACGCCATCAGATCGTCATAGCTTACAATTTCCGCACGGATAAAACCACGTTCAAAATCGGAATGGATTTTTCCTGCTGCCTGCGGCGCTTTTGTTCCCTTCTTGATCGTCCACGCACGCACTTCCGGCTCTCCCGCAGTAAGATAGCTGATCAGTCCGAGCAGATGATAACTTGCCTTAATCAGTTTTTCCAGCCCGGATTCTTCCAGACCGAGATCTTCCAGGAACATCTTTTTCTCATCATCATCCAGCTCTGCGATTTCCTGCTCGATCTGTGCGCAGACAACAAACACTTCGCATTCTTCCCGCTTCGCATATTCTCTTACAGCTTCCACACCTGCATTTCCGGCGCCGTCATCTGCCAGGTCATCTTCTGCTACATTCGCCGCAAAAATCACCGGCTTTGCAGTCAGCAGATTATATCCTGCCATCCATGCCTGCTCGTCTTCATCATCCGTTTTAAAGGACTTAGCCATCTTCCCGTCTTCCAGATGTGCCTGAATCCGCTTCAGCAATTCCAGCTCTTTTGCAGCCTCTTTATCATTTCTTGCCACCTTTACTGTTTTCGCGATTCTTCGCTCCAGTATTTCCAGATCCGAGAAAATCAATTCCAGATTAATTGTCTCGATGTCCCTAAGCGGATTAATGTTTCCGTCAACATGAACAATGTTGCTGTCCTCAAAACATCTCACGACATGGACGATTGCATCTACCTCTCTGATATTTGCAAGAAACTGATTTCCGAGTCCTTCTCCTTTGGAAGCACCCTTTACCAGACCGGCAATATCCACAAATTCAATCGCCGCCGGGACGATTTTTTTCGTATGATACATTTCACCAAGCACATCCAGTCTTTTATCCGGCACTGTTACAACACCCACATTCGGATCTATTGTACAGAACGGATAGTTTGCGGACTCCGCACCTGCCTTTGTCAATGAATTAAATAATGTACTTTTTCCCACATTAGGAAGACCGACGATACCTAGTTTCATTTCTTCTATTTCCTCCTATAAATCCTTAGATTTCAAGTGATTTCAGCATACTTACTTTAACAGGTGGGCCATTTAGTGGGCCATCATATTGCCATAAGCGCTTCTGCTACCAAATCAATTTCTTTTTTCTTTTCTTCTTCGGTAGTATGAACGTATAAGTTCATGGTAATTCCAATATTTGAATGGCCCAGTAGCATTTGAAGTGTTTTGGGCTTCATACCTGCTTCAATACATCTAGTAGCAAATGTATGTCTCAAAATATGCATTGAAAATCTAGGAATCTGTGCTTTGTCACAAATCTTAAACAATGCCGTATCATATGTACTGTTCTTAACTGGTGTCCCCTTTCTGCACAGAAACACAAACTCTTCCCATTCTTTTGAAATTTCTGAAATCCACTTATTCTTTTCTTTTTGTTTATTCAGTATAGCAACCGCTTCTTCTGTTAAAGGTATCGTACGATAACCTGATTTACTCTTTGGTTCTCCAATACGCCACTCTTTTACACTATAACGGTATTCCATACTCCTGCGAATCTGAATTGTTTTAGATTCAAAATCAATATCTTCCCATTTCAATCCAACTAATTCGCCTGTCCTCAATCCGGTTTGAAGAATAAATCGATACTGATTTTCATAACTCTGCTCTTCTGCATATCTCAAAAATATTTTTTGCACATCTCTTTCTAATGCAACTTTCTTCTCCGAAGGTTTTCCCATATCACTCTTTACTGACCTTTTACAGGGATTCGTTCGTAATACTTCATTTTCTTTTGCATATTCAAGCATATTATATAATGTAATTCTTGCTTGATAAATCGTAGACGTACGATAGCCTTGATCCGCCATATCATAAAATATCTTTTGACAATGTAGAGGTTTCACATCTGATAATAACATTTTCCCAATCAATGGTTTAATATTTCTTATATATCTCTCCGTATAATTACGAACCGTATTCGGACGGACTGTTTTCTTCTTTATTCCAATCCAGTAATCAAACCAATGATCCACCAACATATCAGACGGCATTGAAATATCACTATGTTCATCTACATAAATCGCATCTGCAAGCCAAGCTCTACACTCTTGTAGCTTTTTGAATCGTTTATGCTTTCTCTTTCCAAACCGATCTACAAATCTTGCGGAGTATAATCCTGTACTTTCCTGTGATATACCCACACCAAGTTCTTTGCCTTTTAAATCTTTTCCCATATTTTAGCTCCTTTCAAAGAAGCCCTAATACAGTACCTTATATTATACCATACCATTTTATCTTTGTGAATATTCAATTTCCATCTCATCTCCTATCTCTTAAATCTCTATATTTTCCGAAATAAATCTTTCAAATTCTTTTCTCTTTACAAGTTTTTTAGCTCCTACATAAAGTACAAATGGGCATCGTGGTTCTTTTAATAAATTACTAATTCTATTTTGTCCAATATTACTATATTCAGCTGCCTCTTCAATTGTAAGAGCCACCTTTTCATAAATCGGTACATATGGTTTATTCATAATATCCTTTCCCTATTTTTACGTGCATAGCATAAATTTCACCTCGCAATACACACGACCATTTTTTGAAATAAATGGTAAATATCTTTGACATTGGCGGCTGGCAAAGGTATCTATAAAGACTGCCAATGCCAAAGTAGTTTTTTGCCAATGTCATCCTTTATTCTGTGATTAACGCAACTGTTTTTCTTCCCTGACACCAGTCGTAGCTCAATCTGTTTTCCAGTTGTTTTCTTGCATCTCTTCCTGTTCTGGAAGAAATCCCATAGGCTAGTAGTTCTGCCTCTAATTCTTCTAAACACATCACTTTTCGTTTGGTTAATAACTCCAGGATCAACTTCTGTGCCTTTTCCAGTTTCGTTTCCTTTTTCGTTCCTGCTTTCCCCATCAGCAGATCTTCAATGGATATATCGTATTCTCCTAACCATTTTAAGCCT
>SFGN01000063.1 GCA_004556565.1 Lachnospiraceae bacterium
GTGGCGGACACCGCCGAAAACTAACATGTCTGCAATTTTCAAGGTTCTAATGGAGCCATTTTTTCAGCTCCAATTTTTCATAGGCTACTTTACACTACCGTTTTAGTAAACTCTCACATTCATCAATAATATTTACTATTTCTGCTTTTTATAGCAAATGTCGAAACGGAATAATTAAAATGCGCAGGATTCCATAAAAAATCCTTTTTCCTACACTCTGTTCTATTATTTGATAATTTTCTCCATCAATAATCGTTCCGTCCGGAGCAACTTGCCTACTTTTCAGTTTCAACTTCTCTGTATGTTCACGAAGAGTTTCATTGAGTTCCTTGCATTCAATAAACAGCATCATTTCTGTATCAAGATACACACTCCTCATATCAAGATTACAGGATCCTACTATACTAAGCGTATCTCCTGCCAATCCCCATACATTTTCTGATTGCATATAACATAAGGGGTTTGTATTAGAATGTTGTCCGCTTCTTCCATCTCATTTACCATCCTGTTCCAAACCTGCGGCTGTTTATTATCCGGATCTATAGGGTTGGTGCAAAGTTCAATACTTTCTGTCTCTATCGTTTCTTCAAACCAATCGATTTCACAAAAAGCTTCTGAATGTTTTTCTCTGACTTCCTGATAGTGTTCTCTTAATCTTCCGTTAATACCTTCATGTTTTCTATACATTCTACAACAGGAAAGATTCCATACCTTTTTAAAATAATCCTGAATCTGGATGTAAGAATTACCCTCACCCGGAACCGTTTCATAGACCAGAATATCCCTATCCTCATTATATGAGTCGATATAATTACCAAGAAATAAATCATCTGTGTTTCTTCCACCGAGAATATAAGCAAAATCATCTGCAATCAAATATTTGTCATGCATTCTGTAATTATTTTTCCACGGTTTTATCAGCGTAATAGGATTGTATAGCTTAACCTCCACATTTTCATGCGACGTAAGTTCCCGAAAATTTCTACTTCCTTTCAAATATAATGTTCCATTTATGCCATCAACTAATATCTGAACTTTTACACCTCTATCTGCAGCATTTAATAGTGCAGCCATCATATCCTGACCACTGTTATCGTCACGAAAATCAAAAATTGAAAGCATTATATTTTCTTTTGCCGATTCGATTAAACGGAGCCGCCACGCCAACGCATCCACATTATTTTCAATATTTAATATTCTCTCCTGTCCAGCCATATTTAACACCCTTTCACACTCTCTGTTTTCTTCATCAGCTCGTTTGTGATACAGAGGCAGGATTGCTAGACATACTATCAAATAAAAGAACCATATTTTCAAAATACCTTTTATCATCTTTCCAAATTTTTTCATTGTTCTGCATCATTGTATCATTCGACATTTTATGCTACGATATAAAAATAACAAAAAGCGAGTTGATATATATATGAACCATACAAAATCTGCCATCATAGATGCTTTCTGGCAGTTGCTGGAAGAACGTCCCTACACCAAGATTACTGTAAGGGATATTGTAGAACGCTGCCAAGTCAACCGAAACACCTTTTACTATCATTTTCATGACATTCCTGAGCTTCTGGAAACTACAATAAAATCTGATGTAGATCAAATCATCCAGACTAACGGACATTTTGGTTCACCTACGGATTGCTTGATTCCAATTGTTGAACGTTGCTTAAAACGCAAAAAGGCCATGCTCCATATATACCGTTCTGTGAAACGAGATGTATTCCAAAACGAATTGGAAAGAATCATACTCTACACAGTAACTCAATACATACATACTGTTACCAAAGATTTGAATATTCCTTCTGAAGATAAAACTATCCTAATACAGTACTATAAATGTTGCCTTCTTGGATACACATTAGATTGGCTGGACAAAAACATGAACTTTGACCTTTTGAAGTCAGTTACTCGTATTACTGATTTGATTGGAGATTCTTTGAAGCAGGCATTTCTTGAATTGTCCGAATCTTCAAGTATATAATACCCGAATAGATTGAGCACCGCTTCAACTTGGCGGTGCTCTTTACATTAGCGGGGCAAATATTCTCAAGATTTCCTGAAATACCCTTATTGGCAACCTTTCTATACACTCTTCTAATGTAATCTGCGTGCACTCATTCAATGTATCAAAATAATCTTTTTTTATTTGTAATACTGCCTTACTGTTATACATCCATACTCCACATTCGAAATGCAGATAGAGGCTTCTAAAATCTAAATTCGTTGTTCCTACAGTCGCTATCTGGTCATCGGAAACAAATATTTTAGAATGCATAAATCCTTTTGAATATTCATATATTTTCACACCACCATATATCAATTCCCTGTAAAATGATCGTGTAGTCAAATGAATCAAGGCCTTGTCATAAATATGAGGAGTGATAATCCGCACATCTACACCGCTTTTAGCCGCTAAGCACAATGCAGATACCATGCTGTCATCGACAATCAAATATGGCGTACAGATATAGACATAATCCTTAGCATTATTTATAATCTGAAGATATACATGTTCTCCCACGTTTTCATTATCCACAGGACTATCCGAATAGGGTTGTACAAATCCATCTGATTCTATTCTTTCATCTACTTCATTTTTGGGGAAAAAGCAATCTATGTAATCTGGTATTCCACAACATAATTCCCACATCTCCAAAAACATTAATGTCAAACTCCATGCAGCTTTCCCTTTGATTTGTATAACTGCATCTTTCCAATACCCATGTTTTTCATAAGTATTAATGTACTCATCAGACAGATTTAAGCCTCCAGTAAAAGCAACCTTCCCATCAATTATAGTAATTTTCCTATGATCCCGATTATTTTGAATAGCCGTAAGAACAGGACGAAATGGATTAAACACTTCACATTTAATACCAATATTTTTCAATTGCATCGCATAATCTTTCGGTAGTGCGAGAAAACATCCAATATCATCATAAATAACTCGCACCTCAACACCTTGAGAAACCTTTTCTTTCAAAATATCCAAAATAGACTGCCACATCAATCCATCTTTAATAATAAAATATTCTATAAAAATATATTTTTGTGCCTTTTTCAATTCCTCAAGGAAAATAGGAAAAAATTTCTCTCCCGGCGAAAGGTACTCAGTCTGGGTATCATCATAAACAGGAAAACCAGCATACTTTAGATACCGGATCTGTGGTATATGAGCAGGAGCCTCATAATATGCAGATTTTTCTGCACTTCCAGGTAATCCATAAAGGGTTCTGTTCTTTTGTCCGATCTGAAATATCTTCTGTTCAAATTTTCTTGTAGATGCCTGAAAATTATATAAGATATACAACAGACTTCCAAACAACGGAAACAATAAAATCAAAAAAATCCAGATTACTTTATTGGCCCCTTTGTCCTTTTTAGAAATGATATAAAGGACAAGAAACCCACTGATTATATGAACAACACTTCGTAATACTTGTGCAATAAAGCTTTCATTTTGAAAAATAAAGAACAAAAAGCAAAGTTGTAAAATCAACAAGAATAATACTTGTACTCGTCTCAAGAGCAATGCTCTAAACCATGAACGCTTCATTTGATTCCCCACTTATTCTAAATTCTTATTTTTCTACTTATCCCCATACCGAAAGCCCCTGGCCCCACATGACAGCTGATACTGAATGTCAGCGGATCGTATTTAACATCTTCCCAAGGAAACATCTCTTGGGCCATTTCCATCCATTCCTGATGTTCTTCTTTTTTTCCGAAGCTCCCTGCGACGCCCACATATATCTCATCACTATTTTTATGAAATTCATCTGCAATTGTATTCATTTCCATAAGCAGACGCTTTTTACAGCTTTTTGTTCCACGAACTTTTGCATAGGCATCTAAACGTTCTCCAGCAATTACGAGCAGTGGTTTTATACTTAATAATGTGCCCATGGCAGCTCCCACCGGAGTAACACGTCCTCCCTTTTTCAAATATTCTAAGGTTTCCACGCCTACATAGATAATGGATTCATAAGCAGTTTGTTCTAAAGCTTCTTTTATTTCTTTTGCAGAACACCCTTTTTCTTTCAGCACCAGTGCATCCAACACAGACTGCCTCTGGGTAACAGAAATACGATGATTATCAACCACCTGTACTTTTTCTTCATAATCCTGCGCCAGGGCCTGAGCTGTCTGATAGGATCCACTGAGTCCACTGGACATTGGAATATATACAATTTCATCATATTCAGATAATAGCAGCTTATCCCACATGTCTGTCACTTCTGCCGGCGAAGGCTGTGAACTAAAAACTTCTCTGTTTTCCTCAAGGCATTGATAAAACTCCTCATGAATTAAATCAATGCCTTCATAATATGTTTTCCCTTCCAGAATCACCGGCATTGGAATGACATGGACACCTAGAATCTTTCCTTCTTGTTCAAAGATCCCACTGTTGCTGTCTGTTACAATCGCAACGTTCATCTCATAATCCTCCTGTGCCATTTTTATACTATTACAAATATTTCTTTAATTCATTGGCTTTATCCAACCTTTCCCATGGAAGATCCACATCTTCCCTTCCAAAATGTCCATAAGCAGCTGTCTGTCTGTAAATAGGTCTTCTTAAAGTCAATTCTTTGATAATACCAGCTGGGCGAAAATCAAAGTTCTCTCTTACAATCTCCGTAATTCTCTCATCTGAAAGTTTTCCTGTTCCAAACGTGTCCACCATAATTGAGGTGGGCTGTGCTACACCAATAGCATAGGAAAGCTGCACCTCACATTTTTCAGCCAACCCTGACGCTACAATGTTTTTTGCCGCATAACGGGCAGCATATGATGCAGAACGGTCCACCTTGGTACAATCCTTTCCCGAAAAAGCTCCGCCACCATGCCGCGCATATCCTCCATATGTATCTACAATAATCTTACGGCCTGTCAATCCACTGTCTCCATGCGGTCCACCTATTACAAAACGGCCTGTTGGATTGATATAGAATTTTGTATTCTCGTCCACCATTTCACCAGGCAGGATTTCATCAAACACATATTTATTAATATCCAACTGAATCTGTTCCTGTGTTATGTCTGGATCATGCTGTGTAGAAAGCACTACGGCATCCAGTCTGAATGGTTTGTCCTTTTCATCATACTCTACAGTTACCTGGGTTTTTCCATCTGGTCTCAAATATGGTAGTATTCCATCTTTTCGTACTTTTGTCAGTTGCAATGCCAGCTTATGTGCAAGCTCAATGGGATAGGGCATATACGTCTTAGTCTCATTCATCGCATATCCAAACATCATCCCCTGATCTCCAGCTCCGATGGCTTCAATCTCTTCATCCGACAAATTATGTTCTTTTGCCTCAAGAGCCCTATCCACACCCATTGCTATATCTGCCGACTGTTCATCAATGGCTGTTAACACACCACAGGTATCTGCATCAAAACCATACTCTGCATTTGTATATCCAATTTCCCTGATTGTATCTCGAACCACCTTCTGGATATCTACATATGCATTGGAAGTAATTTCTCCCATTACCATAACAAGACCTGTAGTCGTTACCGTCTCACACGCCACCCGGCTCATAGGATCCTGCTTCAATAATTCATCCAGCACGGCATCTGAAATAGCATCACACATTTTATCTGGATGCCCTTCTGTGACAGACTCTGATGTAAAAAATCGTTTACTTTTGTTCATTTTTTATTTCCTTTCATTTATTTCGATTACCTGAATAAATACTTCAATGTTCAAATTTATAGTTTTTCTTTAATCTGCAATTTTCTTTTTCGCCCTGTTCTCTTTCCAAAGTTCATCTGCAACCGGCTTCCAATTCTTCGCATACTGGTCACATTTTGCACAAAGATGTTCTGCCGTTTCTGGAGATTGAAGATCTGTTGAGTGAGCACCTGATTTTTCAACCATTGCACGAAGCTTGTCAGGATTTTCCAGCATAGGACACGGACGAAGCATATTATCATTAAATGGCTGATTATCATGGTAAGCCATCATCATCGGTGACTGCAGTGCTTCCAGAAGCGTCTTTTCCCGAATATTAGAATCTGAATAATGGATAAATACGCAAGGATCGATATCACCGTTAGCATTAATATGTAAGTAGCGATGACCACCGGCGATACATCCGCCAACATATTCTGCATCATTCTGAAAATCCAGTGCAAATAATGGCTTTGTGGCACGATAACGACGGATTTTCTCATAAACTCCGGTACGCTGCTGCGGTGTAGGCATCAACTCTGGAACAGCATCGTTTCCTACCGGCATATAATGGAAATACCATACAAAATAGGCGCCCATTTCAATCAATGTATCATAGAATTCCTCTGATGTAATTGAATCATAATTGGCACTGGTATAGCAGCAAGAGATTCCATAAATCAGTTTCTTTCTTCTGAGAAGTTCCATGGCTTTACGTACTTTCTGATATACACCTGCTCCACGTCGTCCATCAGTTGCCTCTTCAAATCCTTCCAGAGAAATGGCTGGTACAAAATTACCTACACGGAGCATTTCATCCGCAAATTCTTCGTCAATCAATGTTGAATTTGTAAAGCAAAGGAATACGCAATCCGAATGCTTTTCACAGATCCGAATCAAGTCTTTTTTACGGACCAGCGGCTCCCCACCAGTGTAAATGTACAAATAAACGCCCAATTCTTTTCCCTGGCAGATAATATCATCAATCTCATCATAAGTAAGATTTAATTTGTGTCCATATTCCGCTGCCCAACAACCAGTACAGTGCAGATTACAGGCCGATGTGGGATCCAGAAGGATAGCCCATGGAATATTACAGTTATACTTCTTTCTCAGTTCTTCTTCCTTTTTCCAGCCAACCAGACTGGCATTAATAAAAAGATTCACGGCAAGTGTCTTAGTCACATTGGGATCTACCTCTTTAAAAAGACGGCGGATATAGCTATAATAAGGATGTTCCGGATCTGTAATTGCTTCCCGAATTATTTTTCTCTGAGAAATAAATTCACCATCAGCAAATTTATCCGCCCAGTCCATCATCTTCGGCATATGCTTATCCGGGTCCTTGTAAATATAATTGAATGTCTGCTCAATTCCCAGTTTCTTTAAAGTATTTGATGCGTTCATAATAGAGTTCCTCCTAAGATTTTATATTTGTTAATAATAAATTTTACTTAAACATGCTATTCTTCCCAGTCAGTATCTTCCTCGTTCTTTTCCTGTCCTTGGATTTGTTTTGAAATCTTCACCGTGTCCTTGACCGTGAGATGGTTCATGAGACCTTCTGCAAAGAAACCGCATCCGATAATGACATGACTGATTTGACTTTCCTGAAACGGCTTTATTATAATTAAGATACCAAAAGTAGCTACAATGATGGAAAGTGTCAATATCCATTTCCATATTTCAAGTCCAAATACTTTTGCATCTTTTGCAGTCTGAACTTTTAATACAGCGTCAAGCAAAATCAACAATCCAAGTCCTGGTGAAAGATATGAACGGATACGCAAATTGCATCCAAGCACTATCACACCAAGCACTATCAGGAATATTCCACAAGCCAGATCATATTGGAAAGCCAGATCATACAAATCATCTGAAAGATATCCAATAATCTTAACAATTCCATAGGCAACTAATATGATGCCCCCTGTGATACATAGCACCAGTGGGGATATAGATGGTATTGTCATACATACGATTCCAGCTATATAGAAAATAATTGAAATCAAAACATACCCATCTCTTGCCATACGAATCTTTTTCAATATTTTCACCTCCATTCTCTTTTTCTTGCCTAAATTCTACATACTATTTCATTCTTCTTCTATGGGCAAACGTCTTCTATATATCCAAAAACTAGGCAATCTTAACATGTTTGTCTGGATTCATTCAAAGTCCAAGATCAATAAAAGCTTCCCATTGCCGACATAAATGTCGACAACGGAAAGCTTTTGCTTATTTGTTTATCATGGAAAAGAATATGATTATTTCAATTTTTTCAAACTCAAATAACATGATATTCTTTCAGCAGTTTTTCCACATCTGTGTTTTTGATAAAGTCTAAAGCCTTTTTAACAGCAATCTTTTCCTTGATTCCCAGCTTCATCTGAGTCAGTGGTTCTCCATCACGCAATTTGACAGTCGCATTCAAAAGATCTCTCACATCATATGTGCTGCACCAAACCTCCGGAACTCCACGGTCTACATTAAGCAAGGTATAAACAGCTTCCATACCGGTACGCATGGAATACTCTGTTGTAAAAATAGTATCCCTTGCGGTCTCGGCAAACTGGCCAATAAATGCAAAGTTTACTGCTCCATCAGGCACAACTTTTGGACGATCCGTATCATTACGAGGCATGAAAAAGGCATCAATATAAGGCATCATAACTGGAACTGTGTTTGCACTGTTCTCAGCCAGTTCTTCGATCTCGTTTTCCGGCACACCAATATGGTACAGCCATTCCATACAGATCTCTTTTCCTGTACAATCTCTCATTGGCTTTTTGACATAGTCACCAGGTCTGTCATTAAAGAGCGCATATACCCAAACGAGACAATGGTCTTTTGGCTGGGAACGGAACTGTGGCTGACGGTTAATCGTCCAACTCAAAAGCCAGCTGGAATCTTTTACAGATACAATACCGCCGGTGACCACTTTACCAGTAAACGGATCTCGTTTACAGATATTTGTGATATATGGAATAATTCTTTGATCAAGTGTCTCCACAGTGGCACTCATCCAGTTGCACAGCTCACTGTCATAACAGAATTTATCCGGATTTCCAAAGTCAGGGCTTTGGGCGGCAATACGTCTCCACATATCCCATCCGCCACCTGGCTTGATTTCCGGATTATATGGAGCCGGCGTATTCTGGGATCCCATTGCAGAGTTTTCCACACATCCACCATTTGTGATGAACACAAGATCATCCTCTGTGAGGTCTACGAAACGTGTTTCACCTTCCGCCTCAATTTCAATACGGGTAGCCTGCTTTCTGTTGGATGTAACATCAAACTCAACATTTACAACCTTTGTATTATAGTGGAATACGACACCGGCATTTTCCAGATATTTTACCATCGGAAGGATCATACTCTCATACTGATTATATTTTGTAAAGCGCAGAGCGGTGAAATCAGGAAGCCCTCCAATATGGTGAATATACCGCTTAATGTAACGCTTCATTTCCAGTGCGCTGTGCCAGTTTTCAAACGCAAACATCGTCCGCCAGTACAGCCAGAAGTTTGAATCAAATACTTCATCGTCAAAATATTCATCAATACGTTTATCATACAATTCTTCATCCGGCGTGAAAAACAGCCTCATGATCTCCATCTGTGCTTTGTCTGAAACTGCAAATTTCTTATCTGTATGTGCATCCTGTCCCCGGTTGACAGTAGCACGGCAAAGGGAGTAATTCGGATCTTCTTTATTGAGCCAATAATACTCATCCAGTACACTGACTCCCTCAGTTTCAATAGATGGGATAGAATGGAACAAATCCCACATAACTTCAAAATGGTTATCCATTTCACGTCCGCCACGCATTACATAACCTACACCCGGATATTCAAACCCATCACAGGCACCACCAGGAATCGGATCTTTTTCAAAAATGTGTATACGTTCACCTTTCATCTGACCATCACGGACAAGGTAACATGCGGCTGAAAGTGCTGCCAGCCCTGTACCAATAATATAAGCTGACTTGTGATCTACTCCTTCTGGTTTCTTCGGATGAGCAAAAGCTTCATAGTTTCCACTTGAATAATACATAATCATACCTCCTGAATTTCAATTCGTTATATATGTTTTTCAATTACATCCTCAATATACATTGTATGATAACTACTCTCAATCAACAGAATAGCCCCATCATCGAATTCTTCGATGACAGGGCTATATTGTTGTTTTTTTCGACAAACTCCATCATTTGTTGATATTATCATATGGCTTATCAATCCGGCATTTTTCAAGCATACGAATGATATCTCCCTCTATTAAATTACTCAGTCTGAAAATCATCTTTTCCGGTGATGGTTTCATGTCCTGCCGTATCCAGTCCAGCATCATACCTACAAAAGCATACTTGTAAAAATCGGCAATAAATTTTTTATCCTCCTCCCTGACACTCATGCCTTGTGCACATTCTTCAACAACGTTAATAATCAATTGATAAACAACCCTGTACAGATATTGAATAATCTGTTCCTGACTCACATGACGGTAAACATTAAGTATAAAAGGCTTGTTTTCTTCTACGGCTTGAAAAATATTCAGAAATCCCTGTTCCCATGTATCATATGTAGTATTTCCATTTGCTGCTATGCGGGAATCCTCCTCACAGGACCATTCAATGAGGTCATAAATATCTTTGAAATGATAATAAAAAGTTGCACGGTTGACACCGCAGTCTTCTGTAATATCACTAATTGTAATTTTGGTAACCGGTTTTTTCAGTAACATCTTTTTAAGAGATGCCTCTAATGCTCTTTTTGTAATATCCGACACTTATCAATCCCTTCCTATTCTGTATATCATTCCATTCGTTTGAAAAATATTATACCAAACTCGCATATTTTCCACAATGAACAAAAAATAAATCAAATTACAAATGACAAATCAGCCAATGCCTGATATCGTCATAAACGTCTTCTTTGTCTGTCTCATTGATCAATTCATGTCTGTCATTTTTATAAAGTTTTATCGAAATATCCTTAATTCCTGCTTTTTTGTAGATTTCATAAACATTTTTAACTGCTTTTCCATAATTACCAACAGGGTCTTCTTCTCCTGCAATCAAAAATACAGAAAGGTTCTTCGGTATTTTTGCAATATTATTTGAATTCTGTATGAATGACAGCACGTCCAATAAAGTACGGTATCCATTTACCGTGAAGGAATATGTACAATACTTATCAGTGTTATATTTATCAACAATAGTTTCATCCTTTGTAAGCCAATCATTTGATGTCCTGACGTTTGGAATATGATTATTAAATTTGCTGAAAAACATATTTTTCAGCATCTTGGATCTATAGCGGTCTCCCTTAAAGAATTTAGTCAGCGATACCATTATTTTACCAGCTTTCAGTACACTTCCAGACTGGTTGCCTGTTCCGGAAATAATCACTCCATCCAACTCATTTCCATATGTCATTATATAGCGCCTTGCCATAAATGACCCCATACTGTGTCCAAACAAGAAGTAAGGAACAATAGGGTAATTTTTCTTTGCAAAACGGGTTACTTCATATAAATCTGCAACGACAGTTTCACTCATGTTGCTTGGACAAAAATACCCCAAATCGTCATCTATTTTTGCCGTTTCTCCATGACCAAGATGGTCATTCCCAATTACAAGAATACCATATTGGTTTAAGTACCTTGCAAATTCATCATAGCGTTTTATGTATTCAATCATTCCATGAGAAATCTGAACAATTCCAATTACTGTAATATTGGGTTCCCAAATAACAACATGCAACTGATTCTTTCCATCTGAGGATGGTATATATAATTCCTTCATTATACTGCCTCCTTGTTTCTTATCTCTAGAAATATACTTTTAAATTTCCTATGCATTATTTCAAGTATCCTCTATTTCAGCATATCAGATATCCTCCCAACGACAATAGGCAAACACCTTTGCAATGCCCAAGAACAGGTACTCCAACAAAGTAGCTCTAATAAGTAAACTTTTTAATACATGAATTTTCATTGTAACAAATTGATCCACTCCGTTTCTAATTCCGCAAAGCCAATATTTTTGACTATTTCAACAAAATCATATTTCTACCATAGCGAGGTTTTTCCATTTCCATGTTGTATAAGGTGGTCTCTATTCCCATATATATTGAGAGGTTCTTTTTCGAAGAGCAAGATCCACCCATGTTTAACAGTAGTGCCATTTTGGCAACTGTTGCACTTACGGGTTTTCATCTTGATGGGGATTCCGGTCTTCGTTCCACTACGGTCCGCGCTAAACGCAGGTCCACTGGACCTGCAGCGCCCCCATGCCCTCGTTTTTGACATCACAGATGTCTTTTGGCTTCCACTGAAAAGTGGTCGCAGCAACAATGGTACAAATGGAAGGGACAGCCATTTATACCTATGTTGGCATCACAATGTGATGAATGATTCCGTTGGAAGGGAGGAATATGGAGAGAAGAAATAAAAGAAAAGAAGTTACACATCCACATTTTGTAGCTGTACGACTTACTGATGCAGAGATGGCTCTTTTAGATCAGGGGGCATCTATTCTTGGGATTTCCAGATCAGAGTATCTAAGAAAATTACTTCTTGAAAAGGAAATTACAAACACCATCGAGGTGATAGCTGACATGGATGAACTTCGGAAGCTGGTCAGTGAATACGGTAAAATCGGATCAAATCTCAATCAGATTGCAAGGTATTTTAACACCGGCGGAGAATGGTCTGAGGAAATAAAGGATGAGATCCGGCAATGTATTTCCGAGCTGTTCTCTTTGAGAAAAGAAGTATTACGAATGGCAGGTGAATTACATGGCCATAATCAAACACATTAAAAGCAGAAATGCGAACTATTCTGATGCCTTGGAATATCTGCTTTTTCAACACAATGAAAAAACAGGAAAACCGGTTCTGGATGATTCCGGCAGAAAGATCCTGCGGGAAGAATTTTATATGGATGGACTGAATTGCGATCCGATGTCTTTTGACAAAGAGTGCGAGAGGACTAATCAGTTTTTTCACAAAAATCAAAAACGAGGAGATACCAAAAGCCACCATTACATCATCAGTTTTGATCCCACAGATGCAACAGATTGTGGACTTACCGGAGAAAAGGCTCAGGCTCTGTGTCTGGAATTTGCCCGGAAAAACTTTCCCGGCTATCAAGCACTGGTAGTCACTCATACAGATGGACACAATGGCTCCGGTAACATTCATACCCATATTGTCATTAACAGTGTTCGGAAATATGCAGTTGACCGGCAGGATTACATGGACAAGCCCCATGAGCATGAAGCCGGATTTAAGCACCGGTCCACAACAAGATTTCTGAATCATTTAAAAAAGGAAGTCATGGAGATGTGTGACCGAGAAGGACTCCATCAGGTGGATCTCCTTTCTCCGGCACCTGCAAAAATAACGAGAGAAGAATACTGGGCACAGACGCATGGACAGGATCAAATGGATAAAACAAATGAGAAAATCCGTGCTGCCGGGCTGAAACCGGCTTCGACTGTATTTCAGACACAAAAACAGTTTTTAAGGGATGCCATTGATGACTGCTCGCAGTTATCCGAAAGTTTCGATGAATTCCAATCTCTGCTTTTGGACAAATACAATATTTCTGTCATTGAGAAAAGAGGTAGTTACCGGTATCTTCATCCAGACAGAGACAGACGGATCTCGTCAGAATCTCTGGGAGCCAACTATGGAAAAGCATATTTAGAACTGCAATTCCAGAACCATTCACTAGACAAAGTTCGTCCATATGAAAGCACTCACCGGACGGAAAACATTGCAAATCTTGATTATCATGCAGATCCATTTATGATCTTTTTTGTAAAATCTGAGCTTCGCCTTGTGACGGATCTCCAGACAAATATAAAGGCAATGCAGAATCAGGCTTATGCCCGGAAAGTGAAGATCAGCAATCTGCAGCAAATGGCAGATACCTTGATTTATATTCAGGATCATGGTTATGACACCAGAGAAGATCTGAAAAAACAGGAAACTGACATCCGGTTAAGGATGGAAGAAGCTCAGGAACATCTTTCTGATCTATCTTCCAAAATGAAAGATGTGAACGCACAGATCCACTACACCGGACAATATTTTGCTTCAAAACCGATATATGCTGAATTTCTGAAATCGAAAAATAAAAAGAAATTCCGGCAGGATCATTTATCGGAAATCAAATCCTACGAGGAAGCCCGTGACTGGTTAAAAGCGTTCTATCCGAATGGAAAGATGCTTTCGATGAAAATCCTGAAATCTCAAAAAGCGGAACTACAGAAATCGATTGATACCCAGAAATCAGTTGTAAAACAATTCAGGGATTATCACAAAGAACTGGAAATCGCCGGTGCAAATGTAGATGCCATTCTCGGTATGAAAGAACCATTGGTTCACAATTCTTATAAACAACCGGCACAAACAGAAAAATCTAAAAACAATACACAACACAAAAAGAAGGAGGACGAGACATTATGACACAAACAGAATTTCATTTGATCTTTGAACAGCAGGTGCAACGTTGTGAAGAAACCCTGTTGAGCAAAGCAAAAGAATATACCGGGAACAACCCAGACAGGCTCAGTGCATTTAAAACAGCTGCAGTTCTGCAGGAATGCACACCCGAAAGAGCTCTTGCTGGAATGATGGCAAAACACATCATCTCACTTTACGATATGTGTTTTTCGGAACAGTCAACTTATGATCAGAGCATATGGGATGAGAAGATTACAGACAGTCTGAACTACCTGTTTCTGTTAAATGCACTGGTCAGGGAGGGGGCCTGCCATGAACAAGATCGAGACAAAAATATTGAATTGTTTTGCAGTAAAAGAAGCAGAAAAGAATATGGTCTTTGCTGCAAGACTGACCCAGAGAGGGCACATCATCCATTCCATGAATGACCTGATGGATCTTTATAACCAATCCTTTACGGATGAAATCTTGACAAATCTGGGAGCTCTTCCGCACCCAACCATTCAGAAATTTACAGTAATCACTCTGGCTGTTGTGGGTGCCAGCAGAAGATTTCTCTCCCAGATCACACGCCATCAGAACGAAGTAAAATTCATGAGCGCCTCTCTGCAGTACAGCAACTATTCCGAAGAAGCTGATTTCGCGATCCCTTATGAGATTATTTCTTCACCTCCGGAGATACAGGCACTTTATCTTGAAAGCTGTCGGGAAGACATGAACTGTTATGAGCACCTGTGCAAAGCTGGTATCAGTCACGATACTGCCGGTTATGCAACTCCACAAGGCCTTCGTAATGTACTGATCATCAGTGCAACACCTTATCAGTGGAAGCATATGATCGGTCAGCGTTGCTGCCGCAGAAATACCGATGAGATGCGGATCGTAATGCTTATGATTTGGCAAAATCTGTACGAAGTCATGACCACCACTTCAAGTGGTGGTTTGAATTTGACCCTATAAGGGTCCCTGCGTGCGCGCCTAAAAGGCGGGCGTCTCAAGCACTTCTACCGTC
>SFGN01000279.1 GCA_004556565.1 Lachnospiraceae bacterium
AGTATATCGTTTGCATCCGAACGAAACCGAGAAGAACAGATTGGATTCTTTGGAGGTTCTTATAAAGGATAATACCAAGAGATTCAGTGAGGTATTCCGGCAGTTGCCGTATGGCATCATTAAAAAGAATGTTACAGGTATCGGAGCTACCACTTTGGCCTTGGATGCGGAAAATAATTGTATCGTAGTTTGTCCTACAAGGAGTCTGGCCTATGGTAAGTATTGCAAGGGAATAACCGAGGACGGTACGAAAAGGTATCTTTATGTCGGCAGCGAGGTAGGGGACATTAAGAAAGTGACCTCCCGAAATATCCGTGCTTATTTGAGTAACAAGAAAATTTCTTATAAACCTTAATTCCGCAACACTATAATTTAACTTTATTTATAAGTTCCTGAGCAACAAAAAGTTGCTCAGGATTTTGCCATGTCAGATTTTTCACTTATCTTAGTGTTGCAATTAGAAAACAAGCGAAAATCGTAACAAGACATGGCAAAGGTACAAATAAAATCTGAAAAACTCACACCTTTTGGAGGAATTTTTTCAATCATGGAGCAATTTGACTCCATGCTTTCACCTATTATCGACCAGACACTTGGTCAGAGATGCCGCAGTATCATCGGATACCAGTACAGCGAAATTATTCGTTCTCTGATGAGCGTATACTTCTGTGGCGGTTCATGCGTGGAGGATGTAACATCGCATCTGATGCGTCATCTCTCGTATCATCCGACCTTGCGCACATGCAGCTCTGATACCATCCTCAGAGCCATCAAGGAACTGACACAGGAAAACATCTCATATACTTCCGATAAGGGCAAGACCTATGATTTCAATACGGCAGACAAGCTCAACGCCTTGCTTATAAAAGCCTTGGTTTCCACTGGTGAACTGAATGAGGTGGAAACCTACGATGTTGATTTCGACCATCAGTTCCTTGAAACAGAGAAGTATGATGCAAAACCGACATACAAGAAGTTCCTCGGCTACAGACCTGGCGTATATGTCATCGGTGACATGATTGTCTATGTCGAGAACAGCGATGGCAACACAAATGTGCGCTTTTATCAGGCTGAGACCCACAAGAGATTCTTTGCCCTACTGGAAGCCAACAGCATCCGTGTGAATCGCTTCAGAGCCGACTGTGGTTCGTGCTCGAAGGAAATTGTCAGTGAGATAGAGAAGCATTGCACGCACTTCTACATCCGCGCCAACAGATGCAGTTCGCTCTACGATGACTTGTTTTCACTGAGGGGATGGAAGACGGAGGAAATCAACGGCATCCAGTTTGAACTCAATTCCATTCTTGTTGAGAAATGGGAAGGCAAGTGCTATCGTCTTGTCATTCAGAGACAAAAGCGCATGGATGGAGAGCTTGACTTGTGGGAAGGTGAATACACCTACAGATGCATTCTTACCAACGATTACGACTCATCAACAAGAGACATCGTCGAATTTTACAACAAGCGTGGGGGCAAAGAGCGTATATTCGATGATATGAACAACGGATTCGGCTGGAACAGGCTCCCCAAGTCGTTCATGTCAGAGAACACCGTATTCCTTCTGCTTACGGCATTGATACACAATTTCTATAAGACCATCATTAGCAAGCTTGACACCAAGGCTTTCGGGCTCAAGGAAACGAGTCGCATAAAGGCTTTTGTCTTCAGATTCATCTCCGTACCTGCCAAGTGGATCTTGACTGCAAGGCAATACGTGCTGAATATCTACACAGAGAACCGAGCTTATGCAAAACCCTTCAAAACTGGATTCGGATAAAGTCCGTTCCTTATGGTTTTAATCTGCGTATTGCCTCAAGTCGCATTGTGGGGTAAGGGGAAGGTATGCACAAATCGGACAAAATTCACGCTCATACTATCATGATGAATAGTGTTCAAGCTCTTTACTGCAATTGAGATTGCCATTGAGATTGCTTGCGGATTTTAGGGTAGACATAAGTAAAAATTCAAAATCAAAAATCACCTGAAACGAAGCGGTCGAATCGGATGAACCCCGCCTCTCGGGC
>SFGN01000280.1 GCA_004556565.1 Lachnospiraceae bacterium
AGCCTCAGCGTAGCCCGCTACGCCTGCGTTTTTACAACTGCACTCTCGAAAAAGCATTCTCAGCGAAACAGTACGGTATTTAGGGTGCATCATACTAGTAAATTCTGGCATTGGTTGCCTTCTTTAAATCCTTTGACCAGTTCCGCAATCGCCTGTGGCTGATCACCTGTGGGCTGATATGGAGCATGTAATCTAAAAGCATGTCCGCCTTGCGTACTGCTTTTATGAACAAGTAGCTGACTACTGTCAGCGGATTGCGAATATCCTCTTTCTACCGGCATGGTAAAAAACTCCTTTTCACGAAGTCACTCCGACTACTATAAGCCATCAAATTCGTTGCCACACATCCAGAAAAAGGGCCTGTGAACCTTTTCTCGGATTAAATCTGAAAAAAATTCGTGTAATTTTCATTAGTCAATAAGCGAACTTTTTCAATTACACGAACGGAAGTCACAAATTCACTTTTTCACAACACCGCAGTACCAAAAATACAAGGCATCACGGTATGTAATGAAGGTCACATATTTCCGTGACCGTTCTTTATACAGTATAGCATCAGAATATAAAAAAGTACAGAGTAAAATGAACATTTGTTCTGTACTTTTACTTAACTAGTGTATGGACACGTTGATATTTGAACCAATATTCTTTTCTTGATATAATTGCCATAGATGATAAAATATGTCTATGGAGGTTATTATTATGGCACGCCCTAAGAAAAATAGAGTTCAATTATCTGACTCCGATGTAAAAAAACTTAAAGGAATGCTGAAAAATAAGCATACATCTCAAACCATTGCTAATCGCTGTCGGATTCTCTTGGATCTGGATGAAAATCATCCGCCTGTACAAACCTATGACCAGTGCATGGGTTTATTCTGCGTCAGCCGTGCCACTATATCAAATGTGGCAAAAACTTTTGTCCAGGATGGCTTGGATGCAGTGCTTAAGCTTAAACGTAACATCAATTCCAACAATGCCCGCCGTAAAGTTGACGGGCGTATAGAAGCAAGAATTGTCGAAATCGCCTGCGGACCTGTTCCAGAAGGTCATGCCCGGTGGACAATCAGGCTTCTTGAGAATCAGGCAAAAATAGAATTTGATGAACCAATCAGCCGGGAAGCAATCCGCAGAACCTTAAAAAAAACCGGCTTAGACCTCACCGCAGCCAATACTGGTGCCTCCCAAACAAAGCAGACGCAGAATTTGTAGCGTGTATGGAAGACATCCTTGACGTTTATGAAATGCCTTATAATCCTGCAATTCCAGTAATCTGTATGGATGAAAAGCCTTACCAGCTGCTGGGCGAGGTGCGAGATTCGTGGGCTATGCGTCCAGGGGACGACAAAAAGGTGGATTCTGAATATAGCCGTAACGGAATATGAAGCATCTTTGCCTTTATCGAACCACTTGGAGGAATGCACCATGTAAGTGTACGGGAACACCGCACAGCAAAAGACTGGGCAGAGGAAATAAAGTATCTGTCTGATGTCATGTATCCCAATGCTGAAAAGATTATTCTGGTAATGGATAATCTGAACACGCATGCACCTTCTTCCCTATACAAAGCATTTACATCAGAAGAAGCCCGCCGGATTTTAAAACGGCTTGAGATACATTATACACCCAAACATGGAAGCTGGCTTAATATCGCGGAAATTGAATTAAATGTAATGACACGGCAATGCCTTTCAAGACGAATCAGTTCCATTGAACATCTTCAAAGAACTATCCGTTTGGGAAAACGAACGCAACAGTAATCAAACTGGTGTAAACTGGCAATTTAAAACAAAGGATGCGCGTATAAAGCTCACATCTTTGTATCCTAAGTTGTAATTAGGATACAAAGATTAGTTTAAATATTAATGTGTCACTACACCAGGATTTCTTTTTAGTGACTCAAACTTCGCACATAAATTTTATCTATGCACCTTGAAAATTCAATACCTGGCAGCTATTCAATTGTCAATGTTCAGTCAATTATGCCGCTTGCAATTTCGATTTTAAAAGTGCAGGTATTGC
>SFGN01000281.1 GCA_004556565.1 Lachnospiraceae bacterium
ATTTTCATTACTGAGCAGCATTTTTACTTTGCTGACCTGCACGCCGTTGTCGATCCAGCGTTTGATCTCGCGGATCCGGTCAATATCGGCATCGTTGAACAGCCGATGACCGCCGTCTGTCCGTTGCGGTTTCAGCAATCCGTAACGCCTCTGCCACGCGCGTAACGTGACAGGGATTAAGGGTAAACTAACTGATTTTACAAGTTTTTATTTTACCCCACTTTCTTATGGGGCATACATGGGACACTTTCAGATAGTCTTTTGTTAAGGAGTTCTATCTGTTCGTGATTGTTGTCTTTCATCCATGCTCCGTAAACATTGAATACCATTTGTGCGTTTGTGTGGCCCATCTGGCTTGCGATAAAACTAGGATTAGCTCCAGCGGCAAGTGACCAGCATGCATAAGTATGCCTGGATTGGTACGATTTTCTGTGTCTCAGACCTGCGCGTTTTAAGATACTTGTCCATGACTCCCTGATGGAGTCAACTTTGTAGTGAGGTCCAGACAACAGCTGCTGTTTTATTACCTGAGGGCTAAAAACAAAAGTACATTTATGCACAGCAGTTCTCCCATATTCCCTCTGCTTTACCTCTACAGAATGTTGCTTTCCAAGCATGGTCATTTCCGCTTGGCTTTTAAGAGCATCAATAGCTGGTTGAACCAGATGAATTGTCCTTCCGGTGCCAGCATCGGTTTTTGGTGGAGTGAATTCGCCAAGTTTTGTATAATTTCTACGGATGGTTATAGTCCTTGCTTTAAGGTCTATATCTTCCCATGCCAGCGATACCAACTCCCCGTGACGAATACCCGTGTATACAGCGAGAATCCACAGGTTTTTTGTTTGTTGATGACGGCAAGCCTCAATAAAACGAATAAATTCGTCACGGGTGAGAGGATCTGGTTTTACCTTGGACTTTTTTAAGGGAGCCAGACCGTTAAATGGGTTTCCTGAGGTATAACCATTATCTGTTGCAAATTGAAACATTCCAGCTATGGTTGTCATATAGTAGTTTACCGTGACCACTGAGCGCCCTTTTATGGAAGAAGTCTTTCCATTAGAAAGCTTTTGGTAACCGGTCAACAAATCTCTCCTTACGAAAAGTAAATCCTCTTTTGTTATGGATGAAACCAGTTTTTTTTCACCTAACATTGGTAACATGTTTTTAATTACTGACTGGTAACGGTTAAGTGCATTCGCACAAATCTCAATTTTCTTAAGGTCCAACCATTTTTCCGAAAGTGCCTTAACGGTTATCTCTCTTTTTCCCAGACCAAAGTGTTTCAGGTTAGGGGAATTAGGGAACTGCGCGGCGTAGTCGAAACTCCCCATTCTGATTGCAAAACAAACAGAAGTGCGAAGCTCACCAGCGATCTTCCGGTTTTTGGCGGTGTCAGGAACACCGAGGTTTTCTCTGACACGTTTGCCATTATAGTGAAACCATATACGGAGTGATCCTCCATGGTTTTCAACGCCTGTCGGGTATGATGCGTTACTCATAAAACCTCCCAGACGTCCAGGAGCATTAACAGGTTAACCGGAACTTGCATTTTTGGCACCTGGTTGTTTCTGGTTTTCGATCCATCGCATAATTTCTTCGATGTTGTACAGGCATTCACTGTAATGCCCCGGATCACCTTCTACAGCGTAATGGCGGTATTCTTTTCCCTGCATCCATGACTTTCTTCTGGCTCGCTCGATGGTGCCAGGCTTTAGCCCTGTTGATGCAATGAGGACTCTCTCCGTACACCATTTGCTGGGGGTTATCTGATAGATGATTGTCTGCATGCCAACCTCATAAAATTTTCATCCACGGCAGTGGCACCACACTTCAAACATTCGCTTCACAACTTCACGACAGTAGAAACCGTCACCACCTCGCGTCAGGTCATAGCGATTGCCGTAACGCTGGTGGACCCATCGTTCAAATGCTTTATTCATTCTTTACTTCCTTTTCATGGCTCGTAATTTTTTCAGATGAGCTTCCTGCTCTGTTTCTGCCAGAATTTGTCGGTA
>SFGN01000064.1 GCA_004556565.1 Lachnospiraceae bacterium
TTCTGATGCAGGTGGCACTAGGCTACCGCTAACGGAATAGCGGGTTTAATCAATATTTCGTTGTTAAACAATTATCTATGCGACTTCAAGTCGCACCCATGGGCAATCTACATCGTGAAGTGCAATAAGTCTGTCCTGCACATTTGTACCGGCTCCCATCTTCTGTGTGGAACCCATCAATACTCTGACCTCTCCTTTTCGGACTTTCTGAAAGAGTTCTTTCTTCTTCATATCCGTATCTGCTTCATGGATAAATCGAACCTCACTCTCCGGGACACCTCGCTCGATCAACTTCTTTCGGATGTCGTTATAGACAGAAAAGGTTCCGTCATTCTTTGGTGTGGAGAGGTCGCAAAACACAAGCTGTGCAGATTTCTTATCTATAGTTTCTTCCCATATACGAAAGACGTTCTCCACACAGGCATTGATTTTACTGCCATCAAAATCCGGCAGCATCTCATTCAACATTCGCTGATCTAAAGCAAGTTTCCGACCATCATTCGTAATTTTCAGCATGTTATCCACACTTGCTTCCACTCCTCCACCTCGGACTTTCTCTGCACGCTCTGCAAGCGAAGTAACCATATCCTTTTGCATTTTCGAAGGTTCCACCGATACATTGTAATACTCTACTTCCGGCACTGGAAGCTTTAACATATCTGCGGTTTTAATGTCTGCTACTTCCTTAAACATTGACATCAATTCTGGCAGATTATAAAACTTTGCAAATCGTGTCTTTGCTCGGTAGCCGGAACCCTCCGGT
The DNA here is from genome assembly GCA_004556565.1 of Lachnospiraceae bacterium. Taxonomy (GTDB): domain Bacteria; phylum Bacillota; class Clostridia; order Lachnospirales; family Lachnospiraceae; genus Schaedlerella. The sequence goes on from SFGN01000064.1 coordinate 764, forward strand.
GTCAGCTCAATCGCTGTGACCGTTTCTCCAAAGGTAGATGCCCATGCGTCAAAATGTTGCAAGTTATTTTTCACAAGCGTACTATACTGCAAATATCTTTGTATGGTATAAAGTTCTACCATGCTATTTGAAATTGGCGTCCCAGTTGCAAACACCGTTCCCCTTCCACCGGTAATCTCATCCAGATAGCGGCACTTCATAAAAAGATCCGAAGATTTCTGTGCTTCCGTCTGGGCAATTCCGCCCACATTTCTCATTTTTGTATAAAGAAAAAGGTTCTTATAATAATGACTTTCATCAATAAACAGTCTGTCTACACCTAGTTCTTCAAAGGTAACAACATCATCCTTTTTGCTCTGGTCATTCAATTTTGCAAGCTTCTGCGTCACTGCTTTTCTTGACCTTTCTAGCTGTTTGATGGAGAATCTTTCTCCCCTGTTCGCTTTTAATTCAGCAATGCCATTCGTCAGTTCCTCAATCTGCTGTTCCAGTATCGCCCTCTGTCGCTCAATCGACATCGGTATCTTCTCGAACTGGCTATGACCGATAATAACCGCATCATAGTCGCCTGTTGCGATACGACCGCAGAACCTTTTACGGTTCTTGGTTTCAAAATCTTTCTTGGTTGCTACAAGGATATTGGCTGACGGATAAAGCTGCAAATACTCTGCCGCCCACTGTTCCGTCAGATGGTTGGGTACCACAAACAAAGACTTATTACAAAGTCCGAGTCTTTTCAGCTCCTGTGAAGCAGCCACCATTTCAAAGGTTTTTCCCGCCCCAACTGCGTGTGCAAGCAGCGTATTCCCTCCGTATAAAATGTGTGCAACTGCATTTCTCTGATGCTCCCTGAGTGTAATTTCCGGATTCATCCCACTGAAAATGATATGGCTTCCATCATATTCTCTCGGTCGAACACTATTAAACTTTTCGTTATACAGTCTCGTGAGTTTCTCCCTTCGTTCGGGGTCTGCCCATACCCAATCCTGAAATCCCTGCTTGATCAATTCCTGCTTTGCCTGTGCGATGGCTGTCTCTTTTTTATTTAGCACCGCTTTTCTTTTGCCCTCATCATCTTCAATATAATCAAAGATACGGACATCTTTCAGGTTCAATGTTTCCTCGATAATCTTATATGCATTGATACGTCCTGTACCATAGGTACTGTTTGCTTTTACATTGCCCCGGTCATAAGATTTCTCCTCGATATTCCAACCTCCGGTGTAAGGGGAGTAGTGAACTTTAATCCTCCACTGAGCATAATTCGGCGTATTTAAAAACTCAAACATGAACTGCTGATAGATTTCAGGTGGTACCCATGTTGCTCCGAGTCTTACAGATATTTCACTGGCAGTTAAGTCTTTTGGCTGTACCTTTTCCAATGCTTCCACATTGATTTTATAATCTTCCGGATAAAGCATGGCGGTTCTCTTTACTAATGCCAGTTTTTCCCTGACATTGCCGGAAAGATATTCGTCCGCCATTAAATACTTCGGCTCTGTAACATTTCCATAGCCATAAAGCGGATTCAAAAAGATAACACCTTTCAAATCCTGACACAGCGTTTCTTCTGATTTTCCTGAGAGTTCCTGCATATATTCCATGTCGATTCCGGCTTTCTCTCCCATCGAAACAGCAAGTGCTTCACTGGCAGTGTCCACCTTCGTCACTGGTTTGTGTGGCTGAATGGTCCGCTTAAAGAACATATCTGCCTTACGTTCCAACTCTCCATTTTCATTGAGAACTTCCAACGCAGACAACAATGCAAAGGAACTATCATCACTAAAAGCAGAGATATTTGCCCTGCTGTTGATCAGTCCATATTTCTTCGTGTAATTATCATAAAGCGTATTAAGTCTGACCTGTTCTGCACGAATATCTTCATCCAGATACCCTTCCGTCTGTAACTCGATCAGGTTACGGACACAATCACGAACTGCGATCAGTCCTTTGATACGATTCTCTGCTGTTGCTGATACTTCCACTGGATTCATGCGTGAATTTTCCCGAAAATAAATATTATCTTCCACCACCGTATAAGAAAAGTTCCTTACCTCTGGGTTGGCAGGAATAGATCTATCTTCTTCCTCCAGTTCGTCCTCAACTTCATAATCTCTGACCTCTCCATGGATATTTGCCACTGCTTCAGATAAAAGCTCTGACAGGTCAGCATTTTCAAATGGTAAGCAGGTTGCTTCTTCTCCGAAGCGACCACTGACCATTTTCATCTCTCCGAGTATCATTTCGGGGTGCTGCACAAAGTATGCGTTCATCGTAAAACCGTCATCATTTGTACGAAGCTGCACCCAGTCTGGCTCAATATCAATGAGCCTGTCCCGCTTTTGCAGGAACAATATATCCGATACAACTTCTGTTCCGGCATTATCTTTAAACGTATTATTGGGAAGCCTGATTGCTCCCAAAAGGTCCGCTCTCTGTGCAATATATTTTCTGACCGATGAGTTTGTTTTATCCATTGTACCCTTGCTAGTCACAAGAGCCATCACACCACCTGGACGTAATTTATCCAAAGATTTGGCGAAGAAATAATCGTGGATCAGGAAGTTATATTTATCATATCGCTTATCAAGCACCTTAAAATCTCCAAAAGGTACATTTCCGACAACACCATCAAAGAAGCTGTCCGGTACATTGACTTCCTCAAATCCTTGTGCTGCGATGGAAGATTTCTGATATAACTGCTGTGCTATTCCTGCCGAAATCGTATCTAGCTCAACACCATAAACCTTTGTGTTTGCCATTGACTCAGGCAACATACCAATAAAGTTACCAATACCGCAGGACGGTTCCAACAGATTTCCTTCCTTAAATCCCATCTGCTCCATTGCCTTATAGATGGCAGTTGTCACTTCGGGTGGTGTATAAAAAGCTGTCAGTGTGCTTTCCCTTGCTGCGGCATATTCTTCTGACGAAAGTGCCATGCGAAGCTCTAAAAACTCATCTGCCCACGCTGAATTACGCTCATCAAATGCTTCGGACAAACCACCCCAACCAACATATTTTGACAAAATAATCTGTTCGGCAGGTGTAGCAAAGCGGTTCTCAGCTTCACACTCTTTTAGCACCCTGATAGCTTCCATATTTCTGTGAAAGCGTTCCTTTTTTCCGGCTGGTTCGACCGGATGATTTCTAAGGTCAAACGTATTTCTCTCTGCAAGCGGAATATCCGGGTGCAGGTCAAAACTTCTGACTTTGCTCCTTTTTTTCTCCCACTGTGGTTTGATTGGTTCCGGTTCAACCGTCATGGCACTGAGTTCACTAATCAGTCTCTCTAATTCTTTTCCCTGCTCGGCTGTAACTTCTTCTCTGTCTATTTCCTTTAAGTAATCAAGAATATTACTTACTTCATCCGGACTTTGAAGTAAATCTCTTGTATTTTCGATGACTTCCTCATCCGTCTCATTGACTTCTACGTTATCCTGATATCCAAAATAATCATAGTCTTTCATAAACAACGTAAGTCTTGTCGCTAAGTCTGGTAAATCATCAACCTGTGCTGCTTCCCTCTGTGTTTTAGATTCCAACACACGCTCAAGCTGTTCATCCGTAATGGAAGTCAGATCATCAAAGTCCAGATACACAAGTGCAGACTCAATCATTTCCTCCATCGAGCTATATCTTGTGCTTTCAATTAACTTATCATCAAGATATTGTTCTACACTCAAATCTACAAGATTGGCATTTACCTGTATCGGTATCTCATCATCCGTGACTGTCGTAAATGCAATGCCGACTTCTTTCAGATTGCTAAAATCTGCATTCGATCCATATTCATTCTGACAAAATTCATTGATGATTTTCTTTGCCTGTGCCAACATTTCTAATGGCACCGCATTCTGATCTGGCACTTTCAGATGGTCATTCATCGGATTTTCCCGCACTTTCTCATCAAATTCTGTACGGTTAAATTCCTTATTAAACAATGGCATTTCCATATCATACAGCATGACTCTCTCATCATCAAAAGATAAGATTTCATATTCGGAAGCTCCAATATATACAGTATCTCCCAAATGATACTCATAATGTTCTGATGAAACCTCCTCTGCTACCTGTTCTGGTGTTTCCTTTGGGGCAGTCGAAAGGATTTGACGATTCTTTCTTTTCTCCTCCAATTCCGCCCGTCTGGCTTCCTGTTCTTCCAGCCACTTAGGATAATACTCTTTTTCCTTTGGATTTAAGTATCTGTCCATCCGTATCAGTTCCCCAATACGTTTTTCTACCTGTGTCCACTTTAAGGTAAGCTTCGGAACATCATTTCCAAATCCTCTCGCAAGGCTAATCCCTTTTCCATCATGCTGTTCGTTAATACCAGTACCAATAATGACTGGTGCAGAACCACCCCAACCATATTCATTTTTCAGAAAATCTACATTTTCTTTTACGGATAAGCTCTTTTCAAACTGCTCATAAATCCGCATTTTTCCATTAGAGATACCACTACCACGAGTAAGAACTGCATCAATCATCTCCTGAGAAAAAGAAAAGGCAGAGGTTTTGTCTGCCCCTGCCTGTCCGTCTAAAATAAAACTTAGCTGCCCGTCCATTGACGGTAACGGTTTCATTCTATCATTTAATTCTCCGAGCAGTCGCATTGCTTCAAAGTGCATTGCAATCACACCCCAGTCATAATAACTCTGCTTCGTTCTGCTCTCATAATGACCTTCCCAAAGATGCAATACATTCTGAAATGTCTTGTATCCAACAGTCCTTCCATCTTCTAAAGTCAGCTCCGTATAGTCATGATTAAAAATACTCTTGATAAACTCCGTCTGTTCTACATTATCCTGTGTCCTCTCATAAAAATCTTTGATTTCTTCAAGAGATGCCGACAAATGTGGTGTTGTCCGGAGTATCTCGTTGATATCCTTATCACTGCCAAAGAAAGGAAGGCTCTTATCTTCATGGCTTCGGTCATAATACTCTAAACGTAAATAACCTGCGCTTTCACGATCTCCTGAGCCGAGTTCCTGATGTTGTTCATCAGCCGAACCCAGTTCATCATGTCGTCTGCTTTCATCTGTTCGGTCAGTCCCTCCCTGGCTGCCATCTCCCGCACCAGAGTTTTCTCCAGTTCGCTCGCCCTCTGCTGTACTTCCGACAAATGCTTTGTCAGGATTCCTTTCGTCAGGAGATTGTAATACTGGACTCTGTGCTGTTCCTTGAGAAATGTTCTCCTCATCTGTGACCATTTGCCCACCACCGGCTCCGGCTGTTCTGGCAAGATCAGATCCGGAAGGTTGTAATCCCCGACCATCGTGTATGTGATCTCGTTCATTCTTACCGCTCCTTTCGGTTGTATTTTCATCCCTATTGTATCCAGATTGTCTGTCCGCTTCAATGATGCGATTGTTCCGGCTAAGTGCCCGAATGGTTTTTGATATTTCCGAAAGTCCCATCTCTGCAATATCACTTGTGGCAAAACCGAGAGCGTTTAACGTTTCCTGCGTATTAAAGTTTGTGACATCTCTGAAATCTTCCGCTTCAAAATATTCGCCCACATTGATTCCCAGTCGTGCCATCATCATATATGCCACGCTGTTTGTCACAAGTTTTTTATAGATGGTAGTAATCATCCCTTCGTCCAGTCCTGCAAGGAAACTATTATCTGCAACATACAGTAAGTCCTGCAAATAATCCGGGAGATTATCTTCTGCTGCATTCTGTGCGGCACTCATTACTGCGTCCGAAAGAACACTTTTGTAAGTCAGTTGTCCGAACATATTTTCCAGTGTTTCGATGACTGCTTCCGTATATTCCTCCTGCATATCCCAAAGTGGAACCGGACTGGAATATCTTCCCTCATGGGTGTCGGAAATATCAAAATAATGGGATAATCTCTGTGTCTTTCGGTCCTCATCAGCAAAGACTGCAATACCTCTAGCTCCACGATTTACCCATCGACCAAAATTTCTGTTCCAACGCTCGATCTCAAGTACCGCAGTAGCGTCAGGACGCTGTGCATAGATCAGCAACTGCTCATCATATCGCAGCTTATAATTCCGGCAGGCAGACTGCAAAAAGTTCTGCCAGTTCTGTGGATTCGCAACTACTGTTTTGCAAGTCCGGTCATAGAGTTCCGAGATCAGATTGTATTTTCTTGCCACTTACCTTGCACCTCCTTTCGTTTCTGTATCTTCTGATCGGCTGGTATCGTTACTGCGAAGTCTGCTGTTCATCAGCACCACCTCCCAAATAAGAAAACAGCTTATTAGCTTTGGTTTCTTTCTGAAATTCAATGATCAATGCCATATCCGGTATCGTAATCCCTGGGATTTTCAAAATGCTTTCCATGTCGAGCTGTTGTAACTTCTTTTCCGTATTACAGCCGAAATCGAAAAGTTTGGTCAGAAGTTTGATCTTCTGCTGAAATGCTGATTTATCTTTCATGGTCCATCCTCCTCGCTACTTTCTTGCGTAATCGGTATATAACTTCTGCATTTTCTTCCTGTTTCTCCGATATTCAGGCAGACACCCTAACTCTGGATGCGTTACCTGTATCTTCTGTCTTGTTCTTCTGACGCTTTCAAAATGTGGCAATTTCAACTCTCTGTAATGTTTCATGACCACTTCAAAAGGCATCTTCCCTATTGGATTTTCATTATTGGAATAACTGTTGCAGACAAGAAGATAAAGCACCATGTCGTCACTACGGGACTGTGTATTTGACTCAAGCACAGAGAGAACTCTGTCCTCAATCTTCTCTAACTGGTTCATTTTGACCTCCTTGCTCAAAAGCAAAGGGTGGATTGCTCCGCCCCCGCTTCAAGTTATTTATTTTTTCTGTTTTTCTTCTGTAAGAAAAGAAAGCCGCCGGTGATAAAGGCGACCAATACGACTGCTACGATTGTCTTTGCGTCCATTATTCATTGCCCTCCTTTTTCTTCTTTCTCTTGGAAGCAATGACTGTTGCCGCAATTCCCGCTGCGGAAAGACCTGCAAGAACCATCCAAAGACCGGTTCTGCTGTCATCGCCTGTTTTTGGTGTATCACGAAGTTCATTGTGCATTTCAATCTCTACTGTTGAGTCTGCCTGCACAGTAATCTTCTTATCGGCTGGTAAGATATATCCGGCAGATACATTGTCACTGACCTCAGAAACGGTGTATTCTCCGATACGAAGTCCGTCCACAAAGATTTCTCCGTTCTTGTCAGTAGTAAATGTGCTGTCATAACCATTAACACCTGTGATACGGAATGTGAAACCTTCTACTTTACCGTCAGAAGATGTCTTTTTGATTTTCAGATTACCTTTCATTGCCTGATTGATAAAGCCAACACCTGCTTTATTTTCCACGTCATAAGTCTTTTCATCCTCAGTGATAGATACAGAATATACACCCTCATCAAGAACAAATCCTTCTGGGGCTTTTGTCTCTTTTACAAGATATTTTCCGTAAAGCAGCTCCTGAATTTCATAAATGCCGACAGAAGTTTCTTCCAGATTTCCAACAAGCTCATCTTTGTCGTCCAGTTTTCCGTCGCCATTGACATCTTTGTAGACTTCAAAAGTGGCTCCTGTCAGCTTATTATCCGGATAATCTGCATCCACCTTTGTGAGTCGGATATTGCCATGGATATATTCATTTGTGATTTCCGCTTCAATGACCTGCTCATTCCGATCAATAGTGACTGCATGAGCTGTTCCATCAAGGACGAATCCTTCCGGTGCTTCGATTTCTTTGACAATCCAGTTACCATATGGCACTTTCTTAAATGCGAAGCTGCCATCTTCTCCGGATTTCACAGTTATAAAAGCATGTTCTGCTGTAAATTCTGTTTCATCAGCTTTAAAGATTCCGATTACTGCACCTGCAAGTGCTTCTCCGTTTTCATCCACTTTCTTACCTGATACAGAACCATAGATCAGTTTGTTTTCAATCGGTTTCCCGTCATTGACTTTGATTTCAACTGTTTCAGTATCCTGTCCGGCATAATCAAATGTGAATGCATACTGCTCATCATTCAGGATATAATGTTCATCCGTTGCCATCTCTTTGATATAGTAGCTGCCAAACGGAAGGTCTGTCGCTACTGTCGCAGTACCATCCTCCGCAAGTCCGATGATTTCGATCAGTCCGTCTGCCGGGATAACTGTACCGCTTTCTGATACAATGTCCTCTTTCGCATAAAGTCCGAAGCTGATATTTTTCAGTTCATCATTCTTGCCGATTCCAAATGTTTCATCCTGTTCAAGCACTTTTTCAAGGGAAATCTTCACTTTCTGTCTTTCGTTATAGAAGCTTGTGGCAGTTTCTGTTACTGCAACCTCCTGTCCGGCATAAGTGAGTTCTACCTGATGTCCATCTTTATTGATGACCATGCCTTCCGGTGCTTTTGTCTCTGTTACGGTATATTTACCCAGATAAAGCTCCTTGCTCTTTGCAGTACCTTCTTCGTCTGTTGTGATCGTATCAACAACATCTCCTTTTTGGTATCGGAGTGTTCCATCCGGCGTTACCACATCTTCGTCTGCTGTGATTTCATAAGTTGCCCCTGTAAGACCTTTCACTTTGTATACCGGCTGATAGATCACATCTTTGCCTTTCTCTCCGGATACGTTCACACCAAAGAATACCTCTCCTGTTTTTTCCACAGAAATCGTACCCTTCTGAGCCATGTTTGGCTTCTCAACCTTAACCAATTTAATCGTGCCCTCCTGTGTTGCATTTTCTTCTGTCACATCAAATGATACCGGTGTACTGTCAAGCACATAGCCATAAGGAGCCTGAACCTCAACAAGCGAATATCCCTTGCCATACTCCAATTTTTCCGGTGTTACAAGCTGACCGTCTGCATCTGTATAGAAGGTGTCGATGGTTGTCGGTGTCGGATAAGTAAAGGTCATAGTTACCTTATTTCCTGCCGGATCGTAAATCTGAAATCCTGCACCTGCATATGGAATGGTTTTACCTGTTTCCGCATCCTTTTTGACCACTTTGATAAAGCTTTCAAAATTTGCATTGTTGATGAGGTAACGATAAGTCTGTCCATCTTTGGAAATGAACACATCAAAATCACTCATCAGCTCTCTGCCTTCCCATCCTTTTGTCTGATGGACGGTATAAACACCGTATGGCATATCTTTTGACTGAGCAAATCCATTCTCATCGCATACAAGTGTGTCTCTCTCATCTTCTTCGGCTGCGTCATAGCTTCCGGAAGATTTCAGATAAACTTCAAACTCTGCACCTTTTTCCGGTGTTTCAATCTTGGTTTCTCCGTCATCAGTATGCTTGATAACAGCAATATTTCCTTTCATGACCTGTTCAGTTACATCATTGGCAGTCAGATTGTGTTCCACTTCATAGAGTTTCGGGTCCGCTCCAACTTTGTGAATCGTCTTATCAAGCAAATATCCTTCAGACGGTGTGATTTCTCTGACTGTCCAATCGGTATCGCAGATATATTCTTTCGTTGTAAACTGCCCATTCGCATCGGTCACATATTTATCTACCAGTGTTTCGCCTTTGTAGATACCATAAACTGCACCTGCAAGTGTCGCATCGCCCTGTGCTGTGCCTTCCTCCTTGTCACTCTTAGTTATAGTCACTGTGAATTTCTTCAAAATGTTACTGAAATCACGCTTTGTCACAGACTTCCACTGAATAGCTGCTGTCTGATTCTCCGGTACAACATAGCGTACCTCTGTATCTACTTCTTCTACGGTATACGGTTCACTTCCGCTGATCAGCACATCTTTGAAAGTTGCTACTCCGTTTGCGTCTGTCACTGCATACTGATCAACTGCAATGTCTGCAAGAGAAGTACCATAAAGATGGAATTTCACACCCTCAACAAGGTTATCTTCTGAGGATTTGACCACCTGAAGGTCGCCCCTTTTCAGAACGTTGTTAAAGTTTACAGTTGCTACCTGTCCTGCAACGACGGTAACTCTGTGTGTTTCCTGCGGCACATATTTGTCGATGGACTGCTCTGTTACGGTATAGACACCCGGCATCAGATTATCAAGCTGGAACTTACCGCCATTCGCTGTTGTTACTGTCTGATTGATACCATTACCAGAAATCGTGAAGTTGATACCGTCCACCTTTCCGTCCTCACTGGTCTTGACAATCTGGCAGGAACCATAGCTGACTTTCATCTTCACATAGCCACTGACCGGATCGCCAACTTCCTGTGCATAGGAAACAACGTCCTGGACACTGGAGCCTGTGCCATGTTTACCCTCGGACCACACAACCACACCTCTGCGGACAGAGTTTTTCTTGCTGGCAGTGATCGTAAAGGCATCGCTTGGTGCTTTCTCCATAGATACCGTCAGCTTATTCCCATTTGTGGAAAAGGATACCCCACTGATACTTGCACTGAAGCTGTAATTAGAGAGTACGTTGTTCGCATCTGTCAGTGTTGTTGTATATTTGCTTCCATCCCACTCCAGTTCCAGTGTTTTTGCTGAACCGACGGAACGGTTACAAAAACTCGGCACGACCGTATGTTTCTGAATGCTCGCTACCATTGAGTCATAGTAGTTGAAAATCTTACTGCGAAGTGGGTGTGCGGCATTGACCACATCTTTGACATTGCTGCAACCACTCGCTGCTTTGTGATTAAAGTTTGCGTCACGTTCTCCAACGATGGTTTCCCAGATCAGAAGCTGTGTCGCATAGGCATGGGCAATACTGTTTGCGGCAGCTTCATTCTGTGAACGCCAGCTTGTGGAAATCGTTCCACGATAACCATACTGTAAGATTCGACCGATATACTGTCTGATCTCATCTCCGGAAATAACGCCATTTGCCTGAATGTTATTGAAATAGTTTTCATCGTACTGAGTCATAGACTGCCCCATACTCAGATGCACGCCCGGTTCAATACAATAGCCAACATTGCCTGAAAAAGAACCGATTGCCTTCAGGTTGGTATGCGTGGCACTGCCTGTATGCCATCCATTTTTCAGTGTCAGGTTATTGTATCCCCATACACCATCATAATTCGCATCGCCATCACGAGGGAAATCGACCATATACACGTTGGTCTTTTCCCCGGCTGCGGCAAATGCAGTATTCGCTCCTACGCCCATAAAGGCAGTAAGGCTGAGAACTGTTGCCATCACAAACGACACAGCTCTCTTGATTTTTAATTTTGCCATTTGTTTTTCCTCCTTAAACGAAACGAACGCACCGGTTATCCACAGTGCGTCCAACTTTTATTGCATTTTTATCCCTGTTGTTCTTCCAATACCTGCCGAAGAAGAAAGCTAAATTTTTATCGTACCAGAACCTCCTGCACTTTTCCAACTGTGCGACTGATTCTTATAGATAACCATAACTTTGTGAGATAGTTATAAATATGGAGATAGAATATATATTTTCAGCAGGTAAACGGTAGGTTATAGGGGGTAGAGTGTGAGAAGGGGGGGAACGATAAGCATTATCTGCTGTCACGGTCTGCCCTCTGCCTTAAATACTTGTTGTAATGCTCCAATGCCTTGCAGATAAAGTCCTCCCTCTGGCTGATCTTGATACTTTTCGGAATAAACTTCTCTACCCGGTCCATACTCAGCGTTATCTTTTCTTTCTGGTTTGGCTTCTCCTCCGACATGATTGCCTGAATAACTTCGGTTGTGAGTTTCCCTTCCTCAAAAAACTTTCGCATACGAATGGTCTGATCGTGCGAAGGTGTTGCATCGTTCATGTCGATTTCATCCACGATGTCCCTCTGACAATCCTCATCAAGATACGACAATTCCACTGCCGGACGCATTTTGATTCGCCCCTGGTCAACAAATTCAAGCAGTTCAGGGACAAGGTATGTCAGACGAATATATCTCTGAATTTGAGTTTGACTTTCGCCACTCTGTGAAGCAAGTTCTTCTCTTGAATAATTTTGTCCCACTGGGACTAAATTATTTTTTCTCGGTCTGCCTGCCTGTCTTTTCATTGCATCCAAACGCATTATAAGCAAATGCTTTTTCAGATGGTAGTATCTGTGACCTTTGAAAATTACTCTCCACCATCAAAATCGTGGCTTCATCTCTGCTCAAATCCACAACTTCACAGCGAAGTGTTGGAAAACCTGCCAGCTCACAGGCTCGTTTTCTTCTATGACCAGATATGAGTTCGTATCTCCCATCTTCCTTCTGTCTGACTGTTGCCGGAGTAATAACCCCTCTGTCCCTGATACTCTCTATAAGCTGTAACATATCTTCATCATCCCTGACTTTAAAAGGATGATCTGGGAAATCGTCAATCAGCCCCAATGGAATATCCCGGATTTTGGAAAGCTTTTCTTCTTCTCTCTGAGCCTGCGTGGTAAACAGGTCATCGAGCTTCGTGAGTGTGAAGTCGCTCTTTCTTCCTGCCATCTGCTAACACCTCCTTCGTGAATGCGGTGTAAGCCTTTGACACCGTACTGCGTGGCTCATAACCATAAATGCTCTTGCCTTTTGAAGAAGCTTCTGCGGCTTTTACTCCGATTGGGATAGATGTCCGGTACATCTTAATATGATTCCCGAAGTTTTCCCTCAGAGCTTCCACCGTACTTTTAGCAAGATTGGTCCGGCTGTCTACCAGAGTTAGAAGTATTCCATCAATCTTAATATCCGGATTGATATACTTCTTTACCCTTGAAATCGTCTGCACGAGCTGCGTCATTCCTTTTGCTGGCAGATATTGAGCCTGAACCGGAATAATCACACTGTCTGCCGCCGAAAGAGCATTGAGCGTTACCATACTAAGCGATGGCATACAGTCGATCACAACAAAATCATATCTGTCTTTAATCTGATTCAAGTAATTTTTCATTGTGGTTTCTCTGCTCATGGCATTCATTAGGTTATACTCCATTGCTGAAAGCTCAAGGTTTGCCGGGACAAGATCAACTCCTTCATCATGGTGCAGGATTCCAACCATCGGGTCATTCATCGTTTCATTCATCACATCTGTTAATTTCGTTGCAAGCGTGATACCCAGACTGTCCGTATCCTGCCACCCCAGACAAGTGGTTAAGTCTCCCTGTGGGTCTGCATCAACAAGTAATACTTTCTTTCCCTGCATTGCAAGACCGATTCCGAGATTGACCGAAGTGGTGGTCTTTCCTACTCCGCCTTTCTGATTGCAGATGGCAATCGTTTTGCAGTTTGACACTTCTTGCGTCCTCCTTTCCTGAATATTCATAGCCATTGTAGAATGACTATGTACCTGACCGTTTCATTTCCTAAACGGTCGTGGCAACATTTGTTCTCAACACCCCTTGCCGAGCGTATCGCTCATGGGAAGCCACTAAGGAACAGACTGCTGATCTGTATCATAGGATTCTAACCTCTGCCGGGTACTCCGCCAGCTCCTTAGAGAAGTATCATTATCTTTCTGACTGTCATCGCCATGTCAGGAGCAACCTGACACTCATACCGGGAGTTCTCGCTGTTCTGCATCCACAAAAGTTATGGCGTACCCGATAAGGTGGCTATCATCAGAATTAACGTCTTAGTGACCTGTATATTCAGTTTTAAATTTCAAAGGAAGGCGTTCCATTTTTGTTGATTGGAATTACTCCCTTCACTTATTTGGAATTGCTCAGGCTTTTGACACCCTATTTTTTATAAATTTTTTTAATTATTTTTTTTGAGAGAGATTTTAGAACAATAGATAAGTAGAAAAAGCTTCAAATCCCGTGTATAATTAAGAAATAACGATAGAAACAAATCGGTATTTGGGGAGAATAATGAATGGCAACATGGAGTGGTATAAGAAAAAAGTTGGAAACGGAATATCTGGCTCAAAGTCTGCAAGGTCATATTCAGTATTATGTAACATCATATAGTAAGAGTCCCGACCATGAGGGACGGGCGGCAATAAGATATGATGGAAAAGAAATCATCAAAGGATGCTATTGGAACAATTGGTCGAAAGCAGGCATGTTTCCCCAAGACGAAAAATATGAGAAACGCATAAAAGTAGAAAATGCGTATATGGACGATGTAGCTATAAAATTGGGGATTTTTGACCAACGCTGTTTTTATAATGCATTTGCAGAGTTTGATAATCAAGATATTGAAACAAGCCTTAAAAGTGAAAATTTAATCGTAAAAATATTTGCTGTATTGGATAGACGAGTTGGTAAACGGAGATTAAAAATTATGAAAGAAACAATAATGGACGAACCAGATACATTCCAAGAGTTTTATGCAATTCGGGTAAAAGCAGAAGGACTGTTATAAATTTGAATTTGTGGAGGATAACTATTGTGGATAAAGCAGTTATTTATATACATGGAAAAGGTGGTAATGCTGAAGAAGCTATTCATTACAAACCGCTCTTTAGTA
>SFGN01000282.1 GCA_004556565.1 Lachnospiraceae bacterium
CTGTCTTCTGGCATGCAGATCATTTCTCTTGGCCAGTGTCACCAGCTGATCCATTACAGCACTTAATTCTTTGGCTTTCATTTCTGTTGTTTCGATCTGTCCGCTTTCAATCAAAGATGTTGCCATGTTTCTTAACAACGCTTTTCGATGATCGGCGGTACGTCCTAATTTACGATTCCACATATGACTTCCTCCTACTCGTTACTAGACTTGAAACTTAATCCAAGTGAATAAATCTTATCTTTCACTTCTTTTAGACTCTTCTTACCTAAATTCCGTACATGAATCATTTCTTCTTCGGTCTTCTGTGTCAGTTCTTCTACGGTAGTAATACCGGCACGTTTCAAACAGTTGTAAGAACGAACGGATAATTCCAGATCCTCGATCATCTTATGTTGAATAGAATTTGTATCTTCTTCCGTTTCATTTTCTGTTTCATCAATGTGCTCTAATTTGGCCTCATCAATGTCTTTCAAGATCGCAAAATGATCGCGAAGGATCTTTGAACCGATTGATAAAGCTTCCGAAGGCATCAAACGTCCATCTGTATCGATGACCATCGTCAGTGTTTCTGTATCATCAGCGTTAACATCGACACTGTAGCTTACTTTTTTAACCGGTGAATATAAAGAGTCTGTATAAATAATTCCCAGAGGTTGTCCATCATTCTGATAAAGATGCTTGTTTACATCTGCTCTTTTAAAGCCTCGACCCAAACGTGCCTGCATTTCCATATTGAATGTAGCTCCCTGTGCCAATGTACAAATCACTAAATCCGGATTCAGTACATCAACACCTGTCGGACATTCAATATCAGCTGCCGTAACGACACAAGGTCCGCTTTTATTGATACGAAGTGTATAAACATCATTATCATTAATATCAATCTTTAGTAAAAGCTGTTTAATATTTAAAATAATTGTAGCAGCATCCTCTTTTACACCTTCTACACCAGTGAATTCATGATAGATTCCATCAATACGGATACTAAACACGGATCCACCCGGCAAAGAAGAAAGTAAGACACGGCGCAATGCATTTCCCATTGTCGTACCGAAGCGGTTCTGTAATGGGGTAAAAACAAACTTTCCTTGCGTTTTAGATTCTTCTATCGTTTGAATTGTATAGCTTGCCATTGGGACACCTCCTATTGTTCTAATTTCTATCCACGAGGTCGTTTTGGCGGACGACATCCATTGTGTGGAATTGGGGTCACATCATTAATCATCGTGATGCTCAGTCCGGCTACCTGCAACGCCTTCCCTTGAATCCTAAGGCTCCCGCACTGCTCCATGCTACCGCGTTTCCACTCTCATCTGTGATCGTTACGATCGTATTGTTGAAAGTCGAGTGGATATGTGCACATCCGCGCGCTATATTCTTCTTGACGCGGCGTTTTCCTCTTCTCTGTACCTTTGCCATACTCTACTCTTCCTTCCTACTTCTTCTTGTTGGCTACCGTCTTCGCTTTCCCTTTGCGTGTTCTCGCATTGGTCTTCGTTCTCTGTCCTCTGACCGGCAGTCCCTTTCTGTGTCGGATCCCTCTGTAGCATCCGATTTCCATCAGTCGCTTGATGTTCAGCTGTACTTCTCTTCGCAGATCCCCTTCGACCTTGATCTTGTCGATGGCCTTGCGGATCGCGTTCATCTGTTCTTCGCTCAGATCCTTTACACGGATGTTCTCATCGATTTTTGTCTCTTCCAATACTTTCTCTGACGTGCTCTTCCCGATCCCGTAGATATAGGTCAGGGCGATGACTACACGCTTGTCGTTTGGAATATCTACTCCTGCAATTCGTGCCATTGTTTCCTCCTACTTAGTTTCCTTGTCTTTGTTTGTGTTTTGGGTTTTCACAAATTACCATGACGCGACCCTTGCGTCGTATTACTCGGCACTTGTCGCACATCGGTTTTACGGATGGTCTTACTTTCATTTGTCTAATCCAAGATGCGCAATTTATTTGCTTAAAGCTTCTTTTAAAACAGGCCAGATTTCTTCAATGCAAGCGGTCGCATCAATTCTCTTGACCATTCCTTTTTCTTCATAGTATGCGATAACAGGCTCTGTATTCTTCGCATATTCCTCTAAACGAGTTTTTAAACTTTCTTCATTATCATCTTTTCTCTGTGATAATTCAGAACCACATTTATCACAAATCCCTTCCTTTACCGGCGGTTTTGAATAAATGTTGTAGATTTCTCCACAGTTTTTACAACTGCGTCGTCCTGTTATACGACGTGTTAATTCATCAAATGGAACATCCATCACAACGATTTCGTCAACCATCAGATCTGTTCCCTCTGTCATTTTTTCAAATGCTTTGGCCTGATCCAATGTTCTTGGATATCCATCTAATAAATATCCGTTCTTTTTATCCGATAATTGGCTCAAGTACTCTTTAACCATGTTATTGGTAATCTCATCCGGTACCAGCAGACCTTTTTCAGTATATGCTTTTGCCTGCATACCCAATTCAGTGCCTCCGGCAATGTTTGCCCGGAAGATATCACCGGTACTGATATGATTCAAATCGAATTCCTCTTTGATACGGCTTGAGAATGTCCCTTTTCCGCTACCTGGGGCACCCATGATAAAGATGTTCATACTTCAGCTCCCTAGACGATTTTATTCGTCTTCAAAATAATTCTTATACGATTTCTGTGTAATCAATCCCTGTATTTGTCTTACAGTCTCGATCGCAACACCAACTACGATGATCATTCCAGTTCCACCAAGTGCCATTGATGTGTTCATTTCTGACCAGATTAATGGCATCAAATGTGGAAGAACGGCAACCAGTGCCAACGCAACAGAACCCAATGTCGTCAATCGAGATAAAACACGGTTGACATAGTTTTCTGTTTCTTTTCCCGGACGCACACTTGGAATATATGCACCTGATTTTCCTAAGTTCTCCGCAATCTTTTCCGGATTGACCTGCATCTTTGTATAGAAGAAGGTAAAGAACAAAATCAACAGAACATAGATTACCAAAGAGTACCATGTTCTCATTCCCAACCAATCCGTCATAACGCTTGTTACTTTATTGGAAGCGAAGAAACTGGCGATCTGTAATGGTGCCATCATCAACGACGATGCGAAGATAACAGGGATTACACTGGCCGAATTCAGTTTTAACGGTAAATAATTTGATTTACTCTGTTTTGATAGACTGATGGAACTAGACGTATATTGAATAGGAATACGTCTTTCGGCCGTATTGATCAATGTAACAAATACAATAATGATCAAATAAACAACGATATAACCGATAAACAAACCAATGCCCTGTCCCGTTGGATCTTCTCCAATCAGTGAAGTCCATGCGGAACTAAACTGTCTTGGCAATCTTCCCACGATACCGGCCATGATGACCATAGAAATACCATTTCCAATTCCTTTGGTCGAGATTTGGTCACCGATCCATACAAGAAACATCGTTCCTGCTGTAAAGATCGTTGCGATATACAAAATCTTACTCATTGTGGCTCCGCCCTCAATCAGTCCTGTATAGGTGCTTGAGAAACCATATACTAAAGAGAATGATTGAACGAAACCAAAGATCACAGCCAGATAACGTGTGTACTTATCCAACTGCTTACGCCCTTTAGCACCGGACTTAGCCAACTCTGATAACGGCGGAATCACATCCATGCTCAAAAGCTGAATAATGATTGAAGCCGTGATATAAGGTGTAACACCTAAGGCAAAGATGGAGAACTGTTCCAGACCTCCACCTCCTAAAAGATTCAGCAT
>SFGN01000283.1 GCA_004556565.1 Lachnospiraceae bacterium
CATATACAGATTGGAAAGCAGTCACTTAAATCAGCCAGCATACATCACCAAAACAAACAAACAAACAAACAAAAATCTACTCGAAAAGTGATGAGAAACACAAGGAACACCAAAAGGACAAACTCGAAGATCTCAAAGAAGAAATTCAAAAGCATAGAGTGTAGGTAAGGAAGTATGAAAATATAGACACCTATTTTTAAATATCGTGTTGCAGCCTATATGACTACCAGGCTAAAGCAAGCAGATGTAGGAAGTGGTTAACCTACTTGAAAACCAGGGAAACCACAAATCAAACCAAACATTACATTCATGAAACTAAAACGAAATGTATCCAAGCATAAAATAAATGGAAATCATCAAAAAAAAACAGAAAGAGAAAAAAAAAACCAAGGTAAAACAACGAATCAACTGAAAAACAAAATTTAACAATAAATACATGTTTCTCAATAATTACCTTAAGGGTCAATGGACTGAATACTCTGATCAATAGACACAGAGCAGCAGATTGGATCAAAAAGCAAAAACATACAACCTGCTGTCTGCAAGAGACTCCCTTTAGAGCAAAGAACACGTATAGACTGAATGTGAGAGAATGGGACATCATATTTCAATGGTCAAGACAGGAAAGCAGGAGTTGTGATACGCATAGTAGAAAAAATAGACATTGAAACAAACAAAGGCCATAGAGAAAGATAAAGAAGGACACAATTTTAGAGAGCCCAGATGGTGAGAGAGTAGGGGGATTTGTTCACCTCTCCCACAGATGCAACAAAAAATACACATCTACATGTAAAATGACTCACACAGAACAGCAACTGAACGCTGGCAGAAGAACTGAAACCTCCAAAAATGGGAAGAATCTCTTGACACAACTGCATAAAGCAACAGAAAAGAGGAGAGAGAGAGAAGGGGCATCAGGACTGGACTCCTGAGAGGGAATGGTGAAAGAGAAAGGGAACCCACACCCTGGAAACTCACCGAACCTGCGGAAAGATCAGCTGAGTCCAAGGGATCTCCAAAGTGCATCAGCAGGTCAGAGGACTGAGAGGCAGTGTGAGAGCCACACAGATCATCAGAACCGCTGGCACAGGTCCCAAAGACTGAGATGCTTTGGTGGGGACTGGGTGCCAAGCCCTAGGCTTTGGAGGTGAGTCCCTGGGAGCAGGCTGGGA
>SFGN01000065.1 GCA_004556565.1 Lachnospiraceae bacterium
ATTATACCAAATCAGATGGTTTCATGCTATTTTTATGCCAGTTATTATTGAATTTTCAAGGTGCATAGACACTTATTCAAGTGCGAAGTTTGAGTTAATGACTTTAAAGAGTAAGCGTGGTAAAATCCTTTTGAATGGGGTTTGTACTCAACAGTCATTAACCAACGAGCTATTGATTCGCAGTCAACAGAGTCGGTTTTTGTACGCCTTAGTGTCTTTGATTTCTTGTATTCGCTGATAAGCACAGGATTTACTTCCATGAAGGTTAGGAGAGAACTTTCAAGGAAGAGTTCAAGATTGAGAGCATAATGGGCAGTTGATTCAAACCCTATTCTTATTCCCTCAGGATTAGATAGAGAGTTAATGATGGTGAGTAGTTCATCAAAGCCAGCTTTGTTGTTTTTAATAGTGACTTTAGAAACCACTTTTTGATCAGCTGCAGATATAATGCAGCAATCATGTTTGTACTTGGAAATATCAATTCCAATAAAGTAGATTGACATAGGTTTATACCTCCTGATAAATATTTTGAGCACTGCTGTCTTCCACAGAGAATTCGGCTGTGTAATCACGTAAATAAAAACGTCGATGCGTTAACAAACTGATTAACAGTAATAGACGAAAAGCTGTGGTCTGAGTCACCTCATACCAGTCAAAGCTGTAAAGTTATAGATACAGATCCACAGTGCCTTTTCAAAATATATCAGAGATGGAAATAAATACCCAGTATTAACTGGGAGAAAGGAAAAATCCAATTACCATCTAAGATAATTGGATTATACGTGCAGGTATGAGAAGCAAGAGTCCTGAACTTATGAGTGAAATAAAAAAGTATATCGAGGATTATTACCTGCAAAACAGACAATCCCCATCGACTACAAAAATTGCTGAAGCTGTTGGCATTGCCAGAGGTACAGCATATAAATACTTAGTAGAGATGGCTGAGAAGAATATGATTGAGTATGACGGGCAGGAGATTCGTACCAATGTGACCCGTAAGTACAGTGGCGAACAGACACAGACACCGATTGTAGGTTCTATTCCTTGTGGCAGTCCTCAGTATGAGGAAGAAAATATTGAAGAATATGTATCACTTCCTACTGCTATTTTCGGCAAAGGAGATTTCTTTATATTAAGAGCAAGCGGTCAGTCTATGATTGAAGCAGGGATTGATGACGGCGACCTTGTGGTTGTTAAAAAGCAGGTAGAAGCCAATGATGGCGATATAGTAGTTGCCCTTGTGGATAATCAGAATACATTGAAACGCTACTTCCGAGATGATGAGAATAAGAAAATCATTCTCCACCCGGAAAATAAGAAGATGAAAGACATCATTGTAGATGAGTGCTGTATTCAGGGTGTGGCTTGTCACATCATCAAAGAACTATAACAGAGGACAGACGAATGAGAACACTTGAAGGAATTCGCTATCTAATCAATTTGGATAGTGCGGAAATACAACAGAACTTTGCCGGAGGAGTTGCACCACCGGACAAGGTGGAGTCGGAGGTGGACACAACTTGAGTATTTATATGTCAAGAGCCGAGTTGGAAGAAATCAGCGAAGGCTTGATAACAGCTTATGCTAATAAGTTTAGCAATCGAGTGATTCAATCCATCGACATAGAACATTTCATTACAGAATTTCTTATGTTACGAATTGAATACGCTTCTTTCGCAGAAGATGATGCAGGCAGGATTGGTTTTCTGGCAGATGGAGCAACACCACTGCTGGTACATCAGGACGGAAAAATTATTCCCTTTGTTTTCCCGAAAGATACCATCGTACTTGATAAATTTCTTCTTGCTGAAAAGGAGCAGGGACGTCGCAGGTTTACAATGGCGCACGAAGCGTCACATCATATCTTGAGTAAGATGTATGCAATGCCGAGTGAAGGACGCTTTCATGCAGAGTATGACAGTGAGCGTAGTTATTCCAAAGAGGAACTGGCTCAGATGTTTGCGTCTGTTGAGTGGCAGGCAGATACAATGGGGGCTTCGCTTCTTATGCCGAGAAGAATTATTGAAAATGCCTTGGCGAAATATAATCAGTCAAATCCGATAAAAGTTTATGGCGATAATACCATTACTTCAAAGGATAAAGCAGTTATCCGCAGAATGGCAGCTTATATCGGAGTATCTTATACAGCCTTGGTTATCAGATTGAGAGATATGGGGCTATTTGAGTATCACAATATCCTTGAGTACATTTCCAATGAGTTAAATCTGGGAGGTGTTTCACAATGAGGTTACAGACTCAGGTAGCACCTGAAATACAAAAGAGATTGCTTCTGTCAAGAGTAGAAGCAGAAAGTCTGAAAGAGCGTGATATTCTCTGCCCGACTTGCGGGTTCAGGATACAAAGAGTTTTTTCAGACGCAACCGGACATTTGAGTGTGAAGTGTCAGAAATGCAAGAATGTCCACATTTTAAATCTTGCTTACTTCCGCAGAATCCGTAGGAACGGATATGGCAGGAATTGCAGGCGATGAAGATTACAAGTAAATATCGAAACGATTTCTAATCGAGTAAGCGGAGATAAGCAATTTATTTGCTAAACTACCAAGCACCGTACGAAGCCGGATAAGTGAAGAATAGAAGTATTCTTTGCTGTCCAGATTCGACGGTGCTTTTTTTGTTGCTGTTTTATTCGATTATGCTTCGTGCAGTATTAGGTCTTTTCCCTTATTCGGGAAAGGACCTTTTATGTTTTATACCGTTTGGCAATGCCAAATAGCGAAGTATCCGTGATCTCCGAATTTTTGAAACGAGCAAATTCAAAAATTCAGATCAAAGGAGATTACGGAAATGAAAAATACATATACAGCAACACAGCAGAAAGAACTTTTTGCAAAGGATTGTAAACTCATCAACCTCAAATACGAGTACACAGGTTATATCGGACAGGAGAAATGGGCGATTGTGTCTGAATTATCAGAGCAGGAACTGTTTGAGAAATATCCAGATGAAGTGAAGAAGTACATACCATTCGTATTGCTTTCTGTTGAGCAGGGAAAAGCGATACAGGCATACAACAGAAATGAGGATAAGTACAGAAAACGCCAGAATAACAATAGCGATGCCTTTGGATATGATGATGGAACTACTGAGAATATGCATTCAGAGGTATCCGTACCTGATTTTATAGAACAGCAGGAGATGGACGATTATTACAATCGACGAGCCGAAGAAAAGATGCGTTTATTTGTTACAGCTATGGCGAGGCTTACAGAGAAGCAGCATAAGTATCTGGTAATGCGATATGTAGATGGAATAAGTGCAAGGGATATTGCCAAAGCAGAAGGCGTTGCCCATCAGGTTGTCGACAGACATATTCTCGCAGCAAAGAAGAAGATCGAAAAAATATTCGGAGACTTTTTCAGAAAATAGGGTGTCAAAAGCGATTTTAATTCCAAATAAGTGAGAGGGTTATTTCATTCCGGATGAAAATGACAAATTAGACGATAAGAAAAGCGAGGTTTTACATATGAAAGAAAGAATGATCAGTCGTGGAGATTTATTCTATTACGACTTTGGAGAAAGAGTGGGTTCCGTACAGAGTGGAGAGCGTCCGGTGCTTGTGGTGCAGGCAGACGACTATAACAAAAATGCACCGACTGTGATTGTGGCTGCTGTTACAAGTGTGATTAAAAAGAGATACCTGCCATCGCATATTATATTGGGCGACAAGTTTGGTCTGAAGAAACCATCTATGGTTTTATTGGAACAGGTCCAGACAGTAAATAAGGATGAGCTGAGTGATTATATTGGTACGATTGAGGATGAACATCTTTTAAGACAGATCAATACGACATTGAAAAAGACGT
Organism: Lachnospiraceae bacterium; assembly: GCA_004556565.1. GTDB lineage: Bacteria > Bacillota > Clostridia > Lachnospirales > Lachnospiraceae > Schaedlerella. Next base: position 3,827 of record SFGN01000065.1, read on the forward strand.
TTGGGTTATGGGTTTACAAGCCGGAAAAAGAAGAAAATGTCCGTTGCCTTTGTAGCAAGTGCTTGAATGATTATATCCACAATTCGGATTATATTGTGAGGAGACTTGATCCATTTGCAAAGGTCAAAGACCATTGTGATAAATGCAATCAATCCGGTTGGGATTATATCGTTACGGAAAGACGTTTTTCAAAGGAAGGCAAGAGGGCAAGATATGCGAAATAAAGTAAATGTTCCTATATGGAAAAAGACAAATCTGACAGTTGATGAAGCATCGGCATATTCCGGCATTGGTACGAAAAAATTGAGGAAAATGACAGAATCTGAAGATTGTCCGTTTGTTCTCTGGAATGGAACAAAGCGTTTGATCAAGAGAGAACAACTGGACGAGTATCTTGAAAATTTGAGTTCAATATAACAAGAAAATGCAAATGTGCGATGAGTCCGGTTGCAACATGGGCTTATCGCTGCACCTGCATTATGATATGGACAACGAAAGACAAGGAGGTGCTTCAACAATGGCAGATACAAAATATAATGTGCCGATATGGCATAAAACAAATCTCACTGTAGAAGAAGCGGCAGCTTACTGTGGTGTTGGTTCTAAGAAGCTGAGAGAAATGTCTGATTCAGAATACTGCCCATTTGTTCTTTGGAATGGAAACAAACGATTATTTAAAAGAAAGAAACTGGATGAGTATCTTGCAGATATGTACTCAATATAGACGATTTGATTTGTCAGCACGCAGGAGGGAGGTGCTTCAACCTATGGAAAATAGAGAAAAAGCAGACGTAAAGAGGTATGATGTGCCGATATGGCATAAAGCAAACCTGACGATAGAGGAAGCGGTGGAATATTCCGGGATAGGCAGAGAGAGACTTAGAAAAATGACCAGTCAATATGATTGTCCGTTTGTTCTTCGACTGGGGAATCGCAGATTGATAAAGAGGAGGGCTTTTGATGAATACATTGAAAAACTTGATTTCATCGAATGATGATGAAGAAATTTTCATGGAAGTAAGAGCATATCAGAATAAACTTATATCTGATAAGGAAGGCACACCGATATGGGAAAAGAAATGGCTGACCATCGAGGAAGCTTCTGCTTATTCCGGAATTGGCAGAGGAAAACTACGAGAGTTATCCAAAACAGCAGGGTGTCCTTTTGCGATATGGATGGGAAGCAAAATTCATATCGTGAGGGAGAAACTTGATAAGTATACAGCAACACATGACAGGATTTAGGAGGGAAAGCACGATGGCTGAAAAGAGAAAAGATAAAGCAAGGACCGTTTTAAAAACGGGCGAGGTTCAGAGAAAGAATGGTACATATCAGTATAGCTGGATGGACGGACAGCTTAAAAGACGTTTTGTTTATGCAAAGACATTAGCTGATCTTAGGGAGAAAGAGAAGCGCATCCAGAAAGATAAATGCGATGGCATTAAGACGGAAGCACGTTATACCACGGTCGATGATTTATACAATCTTTGGCAGAATCTGAAAAGGGGCTTGAAGAATAATACATTTGAAAATTACAAATATATGTATAGCACCTTTGTAGGTCCTTTCATCGGAAACAGGAGAGTTTCAACATTGAGAAAATCAGATGTAAAGAAATACTATAATTATCTTGTGGATGAGAGAAATTTGAAGGCATCCACGATAGATAATATCAATACGGTTTTGCACCAGATATTGCAGATAGCGGTTGATGATGATTATATTAGGAAGAATCCGGCGGATAATGTGTTAAGAGAACTGAAAAAGGCACATCCATTTCAGTCAGGCGAGAAAAAAGCACTGACAATGAAAGAGCAAGAACTGTTCCTGGATTATTTGAAAACACATCCGGTTTATGAACACTGGTATCCGATATTTGCTGTCATGGTTGGAACGGGACTTCGAGTTGGAGAAGCAACGGGATTAAGATGGATTGATATTAATCTGGAAGAAGGCATGATTGATGTAAATCATACGCTTGTGTATTACGATCACAGAACAGAGGGAAGTAAAAGAGGATGCTATTTTAATGTGAATAGTACCAAGACACCGGCAAGTATGAGACAGGTCCCGATGCTCGATTTTGTGAAAGAAGCATTTGAGATGGAAAAGCAGAAACAGGCAGATTTAGATTTGCATTGCACAGTTACGATTGATGGGTATACGGATTTCATTTTCCTGAATCGTTTTGGAAAGACACAGAATCAGTCAACATTAAATAAAGCCATCAAACGTATTATTCGTGATTGCAATGATGAGCAGTTTGAAAAATCAGAGGAACCGGAAGTACTTTTGCCAAATTTTAGCTGCCATACACTCAGACATACATTTACAACAAGAATGTGTGAAGCAGGGGTAAATGTAAAAGTCATTCAGGATATACTCGGACATACAGATATTTCCACAACACTTAATATCTATGCAGATGTAACGAAAGAACTTCGTAAATCTGAGTTCGATGGACTTGAAGCATATTTTAATGGAGAACCTAAAAAAGTTGTGAATGCTTGAGCAATGGAATCGGAAGAAAGTTTTAAACTGACAAAAGAAAATATATCATCGTAAGAAAAAGAAAGCTGAGCAGATAAAATTTCTGTGGGGCTTTCTTTTTAAATGTTGTATAATAACAGTCATAGAAGATTGTTATGAGAAGGTCAGAGATATATCGGGGATATATGTCGGAAGCTATTTATCATCTACCAATATATTTTATAATATCTATTGATATTGCCATCTGACTGTGTATAATAAAATTAATAATAGAATATAGGAAACTATTAACGATTTTCGGGCTTACATCATTTACATCAAAACTTACATCAAATGAGTGCCATATTGCTGTAAAATCTCCCGAAAAAAGCTTAGTATAAGGAATTGAATATTGAAAATTACCTAATTAAGTCCTAAAAAACAGGAATATGGAAGAACAATCACAACAATCCCGACGATGAAGAGTCTTGATAAGTAAAAAGCTGAAAATAAGGCATTTTCAAGCGATTTAAGAGGCTTAAATTTGTATTTTACGACAGAGTTACGACAAATGGTGAGCCTTGATATAGTAAAAAATAAGACATCATTACTTATAGAGATATAGGTAGTGGTGTCTTTTTGTATGTCGGGATAGTTTGCATTTAAGCAGGCAGTAGTTGTTATGGGAAATGGTATATCTGATGTGTTCATACGATGGAGTGGAAATTGAGAGTGTCGAAGTATAAATCTTTTTCATTCACACGATGCATTTTTTAAATATTATCGAACTATGATAAAAAGTATGAAAAATGAAAAAAGCCTATAAAATAAGGCTTTTCGGGGATTCTGTATTTTGCTAGATTGATAGTGAAAATGGCTGAAACCATTGAAAATAAAGGGTTTTATCGAACTCAATCAAAAATAGCTACCGAACTCATAAAATTATTTTTCAGTAGTTTTGTCCATTTTACTTATATATTCTTTTAGAATCATATTTATATACTGACTGAATGACCTATCATCATCTTCTGCCAGTTCCTTTATCCGTTCCACAATATTCTCATCAAGAGTAATACTGACCTTTTCTTTTAATGGTTTCATTCAATCACCTACCTTTTGATTAGGATACCACTTTATGCTACAAAATATTGAAAAGTAGGATAAAGTATGGTAAAGTAGTATTGCGTACCTTATTGCATTATTTTGTAGAAAATGATGGATATTTAGGGTATAATGAAGATAAATATTCTTATTAGAAAGGTGGGTACTTGGTATGAAATTTATTAGGTGTCCTAAGTGTGGAAAGATATCTCAATACGTAGGTTCATATTGCAAAGAGTGTTTTGAAGATTATGATAGTATGAATATTACAGAAAAAGATTTTGTTGTACCTATATTCGAAAAGAGGTTTATTTACTTAAAAGATGAAAAGTATTACGATAAAGTCATTATGTTTACTGAAAAAGAAGGTGTAATGATTTCGCCAAAAACATGGGGCGATGATTATCAGGAAGATTATATTTGCCGACCTATTGTTAAAAGTGGAAAAGTTATTTCTATAGTTGATGATGATTTTGGAACTGAATATGAAACAAAATACGAGATTGGAGATTGGTATTTAAGGTCACTTGCAAAAATGGATGATTTTAAGGGGAATATTCCATATGGTAATTACTTTGAAGTGTTTTGTGAAACAGGAACTATTGCCACTTTAGATGTATGGTTTACAAATAAAGGTGATATGTTTATGTATAATCCAGAAGTACGTTCTGCGGAAGATTTAAGACCTATAAAAAAGGGACGATATGTTAGAGAAGATGATATTATTAGATATGAGATAAAGGATATTAAAACTGGTGAAACTATAAGGAGTTATGCTTGTGTTATCAATGGTAAGTATTGCCCGGGTACATATGTATGTGAAGAAAAATATAGCCAATTAAAAAGTATTGTAAATAAACCTATTAGCGTTGCCAATCCATTAGTTGCTCCTGCTACAATTTCCGAACAAGAATTTTTTGATAATTATCCTTGTTTAATTTGTAATACACGACAAGCATGGATAAAAAAGGAATGGAGTTATTATGCGAATGGTGAAATATCTATGTATGCCGAATGTAAATTGTGTGGTCATGTAGCACAAGAAATTGAAAAAGCAGATACAATGAAGAGGATTGCATATAATGGTAGTCGTCCAATTCAAGGTTATCGTCCACCAGCAGGTAGTGTAAGATATTTGGATAATCCATGTCCATATTGCAATTCTTACCAAGTAAGATATATAAAGTGGAAAGATAAACGGGCTTCTGTTTATTTTTGGGGCAGATTGTCTATGAAGATAGGAACACATTATATTTGTGATAATTGTAAAAAAACGTGGGAATAAACACAAAAAAACATTAAAGGGTTGTCCAAAACGGACAGTCCTTTTTTATTGCTTAAAATCAGAAAGGAGACAACAATGCAAGTATTAGATAAAGAATAGAATTATCAAACCAGTCGTACTTTACGGACGAGCAGTATATCCAGTACGTTTTAAGGTACAATGCAAAGTGTCATAACTCAATGGTTTTGAAACCATTGGTACGGTGTATGATTTTGTGAGCTTGTGTTGCAAGGGCTGTAAGGTGGAAATGGCGCAGAGTAAGGCAGATTATGAGGCGATGCCCAATGGAACGGAGCTGCTTTCCATTTATACAGAGAATGATATTGAGACCTACCGGGATGTGCTCTACTATGTGGGGCAGGTTCTTGGCGGGTTTTTCTGTATCAACCGAGAGGGCAAGCTGGAGCTGAGGAAGTATGGTAATGAGCCGGTGATGGAACTGGAAACGAAGCATCGTTTTACCAGCAGCTTTTCTGATTTCATTACAAGATACACAGCGGTCTCTTCTACCAACATGAAAACGGAAACGGCAGAGTATTATCATCTGGATCCGGATGACGGGCTGACAATGAATCTGGGTGTGAATCCACTGTTGCAGTTTGGTCTGAAGGAAACCAGAGAGCAGCTGTGTATGAATATCCTGAATGACCTGGCAGTTGTGGATTATGTGCCATTTGATTCGGAAACAATAGGAAATCCTGCGCTGGATTTAGGAGATGTGATCCGGTTCAAAGGTGGACAGGCAGATGAAAACAGGATATCCGCCATTACTTCCATGCAGTGTAAGATTGGTGGAAAGCATACGCTGAAAGGGGTTGGTAAGAATCCAAGGCTGGCACATGCCAAGTCAAAGAATGACAAGAATATTTCAGGACTCTTAAATCAGATCATCGATAACAAGGAAGCTGGCAAGATTGGTATTCATACATTTACCAATGCCAGCTCTTTTACGGTAGGTGAGAGTGATGTGAAGATCATTTCCATCGAGTTTGCACCGAATGAAGCGGTTATGGCGCAGTTCTTTGGGTCTGTAATTGTGGTAGTGAATGCAGACCAGGTGGAAAGGTCTGTGGTTGCAAGAGGGGATGTGCTGATTCCTTCGGTGGAAGTGGAAGAAGTTTTGGCAGAGGGTACTGCAGGTAATGAGGAAACTACGGATAGCGGAACAACTGATAGCGATACTGCGGGGACTGATGCTGAGGATGAGACCGGCGGAAGTTCGGATAGTGCTGTTGCAGCAGAGGAGCCTGTTGTGATTGGCAATACAAAAGAACAGACATTATCTGTGGAACTGCCTGTGGTCTGGAAGGAAGACGGACAGGTGGTGGTTCATTTTACTTTTGAGTTCAATGACAGCATTATCGAGATTCATCAGCCGGAAGAGACCTGGCATTCCGGGAAGCATTCCATCATGCTGTATTATCCCATTGAGAATCTGGTGGCGAATTACAGAAATATTTTCAATGTGTATGCCAGAGCAACAGGTGGAACGGTTACGGTGGATACCGGAGATTGTCTTGCCGCGATTATGGGTCAGTCAATGGGTGCCGGGGAAGCCTGGGATGGCGAAATTAAGATTGAGGAGACCATCAAGAAAGTAAAAGTTGGTGGTGTGCTTCAGATGGCTGCTGTTGATGAGAATATCACATGGAAGATTGATGAGCTTGTAAAGAGAACTTACAGTGATGTGGTTCATGGAAGATTTGGAATCGGCGCGTTTGCAATGCCGGTGGAAAGGTAGGTAAGGATGAAGCTGAAAGGAAATATGGTCATCGAGATGATCGATGACGCCACCGGGGAAGTGGTGGAAAGAGTGCAGGAAGAAAATATGGTGACGAATGCGGTAAATCATATCCTGGGATTGAATCCTATGGGTATTTTTTATTCTGTGGCCGGGGAGTATGATACGCATTTGCTTTGGAATGATAACATGCTCCCAATCTGTCCTAACATGATTGGGGGCATACTGCTTTATTCGGAAGCATTGACAGAGGATGCGGACAATATTTATCCATCCACGGCAAAGCTTCCTGTGGCTTATGCGTCCAACGATGTCAATGCCACGGCGGATGTGGCAAGGGGAAGTATGAATCTGACAGAGAGTAAGCCACTTGATAATGGTTACCGGTTTGTGTGGGAGTTTACACCAAGCCAGGGGAATGGAACCATTGCTGCGGTGGCACTGACTTCCAAGCAGGGCGGTGTGGCTGCTTATGGCAGTATGGAGAATTCCAAGGATGCCTTTTATCAGATTATGGAGACCAGACTGGAAACGCAGACCGTGGAAGAGCTTGCGGAGCTGTTCAGCGCGGTGGAGGTGGATTTTGAGAACAATATCCTGATCAGCATGCGGTTCCAGGATAGTTCCGTGATTATCCATAAGAGAATGCTTCCGGTGTTTACTCTGGGGCTGAATGACAGGCTGAATGATACAACGAATGACCTGCTGGAAGAGAAGGTCATTCCCTGCAGTACCTTTAAGTTCCTTGGAAGTTATACACCTTATGGGGACTTTCTGGACGGGCATGACGGGTACTGGTATGGATTTGCCAATCAGGCGAATTCCTCCGGGGATGCCACTATGTACTGGGTGAAGATTAAAAAGGATGATTACACCATGACAGAAGGTGTGTGGACACTGTCAAATGCCTGCCTGAAAGCAATTGGAAGCTTCAAGGTGGATACCTATGCCCAGAGATCTGTGAGAGGTGTTATCCGGAATGGATATTTATATCTGACTGCTTATGACGATGCAGGCATTTATAAAATCAATCTCAGTAATTCCACAGATGTGACGCTGATTCCCTTTGGATTTACATCAGAGGGAAAATCGCAGACCGGTTCCGGTACCTGTGCGAATTATCTGTTTATGGTAAATGACCTGATTATCGGATGGGATTACCAGATCAAGCCGGATGATACGGTGGTACAGACTGTGGGAAGTACAAGACTTCTGAATCTGGGAACTCCTGTGTTCCAATACAAGGAGTTTTGCTTTGGATGGGGTGGTAACTATGGCTCAGATTATAGGACGTGCTTTTTGCTGACACCGTATCTGGCCAGTATCAACAATCTGAGTACTGCCGTGGTGAAGACTACGGATAAGACAATGAAGATTACTTATGAGCTGACGGAAGTGGATAGCTGATAGAGATAGTATTTTGGGATGATGCAGTTGCTCTAAGGAGGGCAGCTGCTTTTTCTATACAATTTTTTAAGGAGGAACAGAGGATATGAAAGAGTTTTGGAGTATGGTGCAGCTTGTGTTTACCGGGATTGGGGGCTGGATTGGCTATTTCCTGGGAGGGTGTGATGGTTTGATTCTGGCATTGCTTTTATTTGTGGTGGCGGATTACATCACGGGAATTATGTGCGCGATTTCCGATAAGAAGCTTTCTTCTGAGGTTGGATTCAAGGGAATCTGCAGAAAGGTACTTATCTTTATGCTGGTAGGAATTGCAAATGTTTTGGATGTGCAGGTCATCGGAAATGGTTCTATTTTAAGAACGGCGGTGATCTTTTTCTATCTCAGCAATGAGGGGATTTCTCTTTTGGAAAATGCGGCTCATTTGGGATTGCCTATTCCGGAGAAGCTTAAGAAGGTGTTGGAGCAGCTGCATGATCGCGGTGAAGAGGATAAGGATGGTGAGTGATTATGGGGTATACGAATAGTCCTTTGGTGGCGTTTACGCTGCTTAGTCCGAATCATTCCGGATAGAGAACAAAGATAATTGACAGAATATCGCCGCACTGTGTTGTAGGACAGTGTACAGCAGAAGGCTTGGGGGATTGGTTTTACAGACCATCCACCCAGGCCTCTTCTAATTATGGTATTGATAAGGATGGTAGAGTTGGACTGTATGTGGAAGAAAAGAATCGTTCCTGGTGTACATCCAGCAACGAGAATGACCAGAGGGCGGTTACCATTGAGTGTGCTTCCGGTAAGTTGGAACCTTATGCTATGAATGAGGTGGTCTATGACAGACTGATTGATTTGTGTGTGGATATTTGCCACAGAAATGGAAAGAAGAAGCTGCTTTGGTTTGGAGATAAGGACAAGTCTTTGAGCTATCAGCCGAAGGAGGATGAGATGCTCATCACGGTTCACAGATGGTTTGCCAATAAGAGCTGTCCGGGAAACTGGCTTTATGCAAGGCTGGGTGATTTGGCTGCGAAGGTTACTAACAGACTTGGCGGTGGAGAAACAGAAGTGATTCCTTCAGGGATGCAGGCGAGAGAGTTCCAGAATCTGACGGAGGCACAGGTGATTGCAAAGGTTGGTGCTTTGTTTACGGCTGATCAGAAGAAGTCGGGGATTTTGGCATCCGTGTCTATGGCTCAGTTCATTTTGGAGAGCGGTTATGGGAAGAGTGAACTTGCTCAGGGGGCGAATAACTGCTTTGGTATGAAGAAGTCACTTTCGGGGAATACCTGGGGTGGTTCTACTTGGGATGGCAGCTCTGTTTATACCAAGAAGACACAGGAGCAGAAGGCTGATGGAAGCTATGTGACCATCACAGCTGATTTTAGAAGATATGGATGTGTTGAGGATTCGATTGCAGACCACAGTGCATATCTACTTGGTGCCAAGAAAGGTAGTGAGCTTCGATATGATGGGCTGAAAGGATGTACGGATTATAAGAAGGCAGTGCAGATCATCAAGGATGGCGGGTACGCGACTTCGTTGACTTATGTAGAGAAGCTTTGCAGCATTATCGAGAGATGGAACCTTACTCAGTATGATGTAGCCGGTGAGGCTTCAGATGTGGTGAAGTATTACCGTGTAAGGAAGAGTTGGGAGGATGCTACTTCTCAGCTTGGGGCATATACGGTGCTTGCTAATGCGAAGGTTATGGCTGATAAGCATCCAGGATATGAAGTCTATGACTGGAATGGAAAGCAGGTTTATCCTGAGGTGGCGGAAGGCGCTGCAGGTGGGATGACCAATGCTGATTGTCCATTTATGGTGAGGGTAGGTATTCCTGATCTGAATATTAGGAAGGGTAGCGGTACAAATACTGCAAAGACAGGTCAGTGTACGGGAATAGGTATATTCACGATCGTAGAAGTCAGAGAGGGAAAAGGTTCTGATAAAGGATGGGGTAAGTTGAAGTCGGGAGCTGGATGGGTGAGCTTAGACTACTGCCTGAAAGTTTAATTGAATAAGATTCGGGCAAATTATAATAGTGCCGCAAGAGATGAATTGTCTGTGGGCATTGGATAGCTATTATCTGATGTCTGCAGGCTTTTTTTTCTGAAGAGTGTATAAATTTGCTTTAATTTTGAAAAAAGGTTAAAAACTGATGTTATGAGTCCGTTTTTATGGACAGTATAGGTTGTAAGATAGGAGAAAGAAAAGCGGAGACAGAAAAGGATTAAGCATGAAGGAGGAAGATGATATGAGTGAAGACAGAGGACATTGCCCGGAGTGTGGCGGAAGCGATGGATGGCATTATAGTGATTGTACATATGACGGAACAGAAGGGTGGGAGGCTATTATTCCCATTCAAGAGGAAGTTCCAGCGGCTCCGGCGGAAAGGTTTGGCTCTTCTATATCATTGCTCTAATTATCGGCTATGGTATCAATGAGCTACTCGGAGCAGTTTTGTTAATCGGAATGATATTCTGGCTTATCGTATGTAAATAAGGAAGAGATAAAATCGAAGGAGGAAGCGATTATGAATAGAAATTCAAATGGTATTAGTACAGGAATGGCAATTCTTTGCACGCTTGGAATTTTACTTTTCATTGGCTGGATCATTGATCTTGGCACACCAAAGTGTATTAAGAGCGGGTGTGACAATGATGCTAAGGATGGGAGCAGTTACTGCTACTTACATGATAATAGCAATTACAGGTATAAGAGCAGCACCTCGTACAGCGGAAGCTCTAAAAGTTCCGGTAGTTCCTCAACTACAAAAAATAGCAATACTTCTTCGAACTCAAAGAGCAGTAGCACGACTTCAAACAGCAAGAAAACTTATTCATTCGGCAGTAGTTCTTCAAAGAAGAATCAGAGTTCTATGGATTCTTATGATGATGGCTACAATGCGGTTTATGAGGACGATGATTACGACTGGGATCGCTATCAGAGCGATGATGACTATGCTGCCGGTGTGGATGACGCCATGGAAGATGAGGATTGGTAAAAAATGAGTATTGGAGCTTCCTGTATACTTTAAAGAGTAAAGGGGATTGACCAAAAAGAATACCTCAAGTAAATTTAGATTATTACTGACCGGGCAGTTAGTAAAATCTAAAA
>SFGN01000284.1 GCA_004556565.1 Lachnospiraceae bacterium
GGGAGTAAAGGGCTGTAATTTTACTATAATCAGTCATGTGCATAACCTCCTGTGCGTCCATATAGGCTTCCTTTACACTTAAAATTATGCACTCCAACGGGCAGAACCATACTCCACATTGTGCCGGTACTTCTTGGCGTTTTTGCTTTTCAGATAAACCGCAAGCCGAAGCCCTGCGCCGCAGGCAATTCCCACCAGCAAATCCAGCGGGTAAAAGCTGGGAAGTGGGTTGCCCAGGGCTACCGGAAGGGCATAAAAAAAGCCGAGGATTTTTGCAGAAGAATCTGCACCTTCAGCCAACCGCCATGCTTCTCCAAAATTCGTTGCAAACAATCCCACCAGAATATACGGGATGTTCAGAATCAAGAGCTTTTTCAAATTGATCTTGCTCATCACAAATCACGCTCCTGTTTCTTTTCCCGAACCTTCCTGGGGATAGCTGCTACCATCTCTTTGAACTTCTTCAGCTGTTCCAGAACGCTCGGTTTCTTATCCTTCGTCAATGACCTTGCCTGATGTTCCTTACAGATAGCATCCAAGGCATCTGCGTCCTTGGAACGGACAAAGACCAGATAACGAGGAGGATCAACGGACTTATCTTTTCTTACGGCGAAGTCCACACCGTATTTCTTGGCGAGCCTTTCAAAATCCCGGATGCCATCCTTATCAATTTCCACATTGGTGGCACCCTGATTCTGTCCCAACAGCTGCTTCACGGACTGTTTTCCGTGAATCGCCGTATCTCTGGTTCCTTTTCCCGCCTTGACCTTTTCCCGGTGCTGTAAATACTTACGAATACCGGCGACGATACTTCGACCAGTCAGCCTTGTCGTGCTGATTGCCAGATTTATCGTCCTGTTTTCAACTTCTTCCTGCATGAATCATCACCTCCTGCAAGCAGTAGAGTGAACATCATCGTGCCATATCTCTGCGGTCGTAGTACAGATTTCCTCTGGCGACATTGGCATGGCTGATAATCTTGATGTTACCGGCTTTCTGATTGTCCAGAGCTTTCTGATACCCGGCTTCGCTCAGATACAGGCGGTTTCTTTCGCCTTTCCACCCAACAGGGGATTTGTTAGTCAGCACATCAAAGATAATCATGTGCTTTGTAGCTTCATCGAATCGTGCCAAGTCCATATAGGTGTGACCCTTGTACTCTTTGGCTCCTGCCTGGATTAATCCCTATCAGGGCTACTCTTGCGTGGAGCGGGGTCAGCCTTGATAGGCGCATCTTCTTTTTTGACCATATCATCGGGCAACGGCAAAGCCATAATACTGCGCCCCATGCGGACGAAGGTTTCAGGCTGATGGAAGTGTTCCTCAAACTGCTTCATCAGCTCCGGGGAAAGGGAAGAAAAATCCTCCTCACCCAAACCGACAACCAGAAAGTCACCGGCGATAATGTCATAGATCTCGCCGTCCTCGTCCCGCAAGGCACGATTCAGGTCTTTCCCCATGATTTTTCCCTCATCGTGCATCACCAATGCGGTCTTTCCCCATGATTTTTCCCTCATCGTGCATCACCAATGCAACAGGCTCATTAAACGGGTAAACAGCTTCAATGTCACCGCCGACGGCTTTCTGCAAATCCTCCAATTCACAGCCGATCTGAACCTGCTGAGGATACATATAGGGTTTTACCAGAAGCACCGTCATGGTTTCCGCCTGCTCCTGCTGAATCTCACGTTCCTCCGTAGTGCCGAACTCAACGCCGGTAAAGTTCTCAGAGTCCAGAATATACTCGGAATTGTAGTAGGCTGTTCTGACCTGTTCCTCTGCATCAGCACGGGACTTGGCTTCCACCGTTACCGTCTTTTCCAGAGTCTCCGTGATTTTTACATCGTATTCCTTCAAACTTCGTTACCTCCATTTCCTCAGATATAAGAAAAGCGACCATCCATGAACCTGTTACAGTTCATAAATAGTCGCTTCATGTTCCCACTGGGGGACACACATAGATTCCAGTTCCTCGATCAGTGCCTCCGGGGAAAAGAACAAATCCTCCGCACTTTTCAAAATCTTTTTGAAAGCCCGGTACTCCGTCACATAGCCGGTATCGTCAGAACCGATCAGCATCGACACGCACCGGACAATGGCAAAGTTCATGTCCTCCATAAGCCACAGTTCGGTTTCATAGGTGGTTTTGATTTCATCTAAAACCGCCTGTTCCACATCGGAAATAATGAGACAGGCACGCTGGTCAAACAGTTCCATTCCACGGTAATCGAAGCATTTCTCATAGCCACCGGTTACGGAATACTGATATACCGTCTGTGCAGCACCTCTCAATGCGGTGCAAACCTCCGGCAGACACAAACCACCGGCATAGCCGATCTCATCTTCATCATAGCTCTCATAATCTTCGGGAGAAAACAACTCAAACAACCAGTCGATTGCTTTGCTCATTTCTCTTTCGTTAAACATTGGGATTCACCTTACCTTTCCATAGATTTCTCTCGTTTCTTCTGCCACTGTTCCAGCAGCTGAATGATTTTATCTTCCATCTGCTTGTGAGTGTAGGATTTTGGGAAATACTTTCTCAGGGCATCAGTTTTGAAAGTAACCTTGCCCTGTTCCTCTTTTTTGATCTCATTCATAATATCGCACATAGTATCCAGAGTACACTCGCCCTCCTGTGCGAGCTTTTTGATTCTCTGTGCCTGCGAAAGAGAAGGAGTAGTCTGTGCGTAGTCCATGGCAGAAAGAAAATCCTGCTGTTCTTCTCTCGCCAGATAGGAAAGTTCCACCGCAGGATTGAATTTGAGTTGTCCGTTATCCACCATATCTAACAATTCAGGAATAAGCTCCGTCAGTCGGATATATCGCTGAACATTTTTATAGCTCTCGCCCGTACCCTCGGCAACTTTTTCTACCGACCACAACTTCTGGACAACTTGTCCAGAAGTTAAATCTGAACGCTGTCCCTGATGTTTAATCGCATCCAGCTTCATCTTATAAGCGTAAGCTCTTTCACTCGGCAGAATAGTTTCCCGCTGTAAATTCGCATCTACCATTAAAATTATGGCGGCATCATCATCCAAATCACGGACGATAACAGGCATGGTTTCTTTCCCAGCAAGTTCTGATGCACGGTGTCGCCTGTGACCGGAGATAATCTCATAGCCGCCATCCGGGTCGGGACGGACAATCGCCGGTGTGAGAACACCGAAGTCATGGACACTCTCAACCGTTTTCATCATATCTTCATCGTCTACCACCCGGAAGGGATGTCCCTCAAAGGGGTGCAACTCAGAAAGCGGGATTTCCTGAACTCGTTCCTGCTGGGCTTCGGCTCGTGACTGGTCGGTAGAGAAAATATCATCGTACCCCTTCAAGCTGATGTTTGC
>SFGN01000285.1 GCA_004556565.1 Lachnospiraceae bacterium
GACGGCAAGTCCACAGGGGATAGCCGCTTTAGCGGCGCAAGGGGGTGTAGCCACCTTGACGGAACGAAGTGACGCAACATTCTCGGTCATGCAGTTTTCTTCTGCTGACGGAGAGTGAAGCTCCGCAGGACGCACGATACTTCCGACAGGAGAGTATAGAAGTGCGCCCTTTAGTTCCTAAAGGGTTTTTCGACAGCCCGATAAATTGGAATTTGTCAATACCTATTACCATAAAGATATTTATTTGAAATTCTCTTTTGTGTTTCCAAATATTTTGTAACGTTTTCATCATAATCAGGATATCTGCCACTTTTTTAGATATTTTTTTGAACAAACATAGACACAAATCAAACGATTTCCACATTTCTTCATACGAACTCATTGAATATGTATTTAGTAAGTTATCCCACAATTCTTTTGAAATATGCTTATCTAAAAATTTATAGTTTTTACCCAAACTGAAATTAAATCCTTTTTCAGTACCGACATACCAACTAATCATCCTAAGAAGCTCATGACGTAATACTTCATTCATATGGTCTATTGCAAATAGTATTTCACCACGAAGTAAGCCCTTGGATACATATGTTGCAACATTCCAAAATTCGTTACAACAGTCATCAAACTTTCTTTCTGTTGGACACTTAATGTAATAATCTTCATCTGTGGGAACTATTTCTGTTTTAATCATATTATCTTTATCTAACATGATTTTTACAAGTTTATCGCGAGTAAGATACTCCTCAAGCATTGAAACAGGTAACAAAGTTAAATCAATCTTTACACCATCATCAAAAAGCATTATATAAGAAAATCCTTTTTCTTCTGGAGGAAATAATTCCATATCTTCAGGTTTTTGCATCATAATTCTGTTACCAAAAACACTAAGCCAGTCATCGCTTTTCAAAAATTCTCCCATATCTATAACAAAAAAAGTAATATCATAATCTTGAAGATTGTCTTTTGGTATATTAACATTAGTGCGAGACCCCTCAAGAGTTACAATTCTAATTCTCTCATCTTGAAAAGCAAAATTCAAAACTAAATCGTATATTTCTTTTTCAGTCCTCATTTCATTCACCTCAATAAAATTATATCACAAAAAAAGATTGATTCTAACTGTTCTTATAATTTGATAACCGCATCAAGGCAGAGCGTAAGTGCATATTCGTATGCATTACCGCCCCAGTTTCTTTCGTCGTATTTGTCAACATCTGCAAGACTGTCTGCGGTATAAAGTATCATACCCCAGGTTGCCCCTCTGAAATCAGCACAGGCCGCCAGAGCAGAACATTCCATTTCTACAACTGCACAGCCTTCACTTTTGCGATAAGCCACCTTTTCTTTGGTTTCACGGAAAAATCCATCCGTTGACCAGGTTATAACCTCCTGATATTTCATACTATGCTCAAGAATGGTTTCTTCAATTGCTTTTCTTGCCTTCTCGCTGATTTCCACAAATCGAGAAGGGGGCGCATAGTGATAAGATGTTCCCTCATCACGCAGAGCCTTGTTTGGTACGAGGAATGTACTTTCGGGGAACTTTTCCAGAGCACCGCAACTACCTGCCGAGATTACCTCTCTTACACCATAACCAATCAGCCAATCAAGTATCTGTGTGGCTGCTGCCGCACCAACGGGTGCTTGACAAAGCACAATGTCCTCACCCTTGTATTTGGTGATGTAAATGGGATAATGCTTCGTTGCACTCTCAAAAGTGGATACCTGTTTGGTATCACTTTTACTGGCATATTCATCTATGTAAGCACCAAGAAATGCGAACACACATTTCTTGGGTAAGTTCAAACCAAGATTTTCATGAGTGGGATTAAGAACTGCTGTCTGCTCTGTATCAAACTCCAAAATCGGTATTTCGTTTTTAATAATAGCCATACTATCTCTCCGTCAAATTCTTATTTGTCTTTCTCTTAATTTCCTATTATACACCAAAATTATGAATATTTCTACCCGCCGTCTATTGACCTCAATTATTCTAAAAAAATATTTTCAAGAATTTTTTGAAAAAGGGGTGATTTTGGGTGTGCATTTTGACCCCCTTTGTCCAAATGAGTGAAGGGGTTAATTCCGAACCACGAAAAGGTCAGCCCATTCACTTGTATTTTGACAACTGAATAAATCATTCACTAAGACTTTAATTCTGATGATTTTAGTCACCTTATCGGGTACGCCGTGACTTCTGCATTGCAGAACAGCGAGAACTCCCGGTATAAGTAATAGGTTGCCCCTGTTACGGCGATGACAGTCAGAAGGATAATGATACTTCTCTACGGAGCTGGCGGAGTACCCGGCAGAGGTGAAATTCCTATGATACAGA
>SFGN01000286.1 GCA_004556565.1 Lachnospiraceae bacterium
TCATATAACTGCCGACAGGTCGGTATAATGTACTTATCCACGTTATCCACATAGTTATCCACAGTAAAAAGCTAATAACAACGCTGTTTTCAGGAGTTATCCACTTTGAAGCGGAGGATTTGACAAGAATTATCCGCAATCGACAGTTTCTATCGTTCAATTGACCGAGAAATCGTAAATATAAAAAAGCACCCCGAATAGGGGTGCTCAGACTGAAGACAAAAACACCTAAAGCAGAGTTAAGCAATCGTGCATAGCTCTGCTTTTCTGTTGCAGATTAACGAGTTCAGGAAATGGGCAGCAAAAGCTCGCCAATAATAGAAAAAGGAGCAAAAAGAAGATGTTTTATCTCTTTGTTTCTCAAGCATTCTTGCTAACTTTTTCAGATTTAAGCACGAATATGTCAGTGCGGCCTTCATTGCCATCCGCGCCTTACCGATCATTTGAGTGTATCTGAAACCGTGTTGTTCTTTGGCAGTTCCAAACAGTCTTTCTATCGTCTCTTTTCGCAGATCATACAGTTCCTTATTGCCGAGCGTGTGCCGCAGATCTTCGCATCTCTCTATGTAATCCTGCCAAACGTGCCTCGTCACTACCTTGACGTGATTGGAGCTGTTCGTACATTGTTTCAGATAAGGACAGCTTTCACAATCGGATGCGCAGCTTTTGTATTCCCTGTATCCGTCACGATTTGTTGTTGAATATTTAAGTACCCTATTGTTTGGACATAAATAGCAGTCATAGTATTCATCATAAACATATTCGTATTTGCGAAAGTATCCCGATTTTGTCATTGGACGTACATAAGGAAAAATCGGATCGATCCCTGCGTCGATAAGCATTTTCGCTATCGCAGGAGTTTTGTAGGCTGCGTCGGCTATAAGCTTTTTGATCTGTGCAATATCAAGCTTGTCAAACAGACCTTTGAACGTCCTGCTGTCATGCAGGTTACCCGGTGCAACCGAAAAGCCGAGCACCCAGCCGTGCTTATCGCAGGCTGTTTCTACCGAATATGCGAATACCTGTTTGTGTTCGCCTTTGTGAAACCATCCGCTCTCAGGGTCTGTAGTACTGCGCTTTTCTTCCTTGACGTCGCTTCCCCCGGATCCGTTTTCGTCGCTGTCGTCATCGCTGTCTTTCTTTTCGCGCAGAGGTTTTTTTCCGTGTTCCGCACGGTCTCCTTCTATCTCTTCGCTGAGCTGCCGGGCGTAAAACTTTGCTTCTTCTTTAACTACCTCTTTCGTGTATTTCTTGTTGTTGGCACAGGCTTTTACATGAGTGGAATCCACAAATACTTCACTCTTATCCACGAAGCCATACCGGCAGCATTCCTCAAGTATATGCGTGAATATTTGCTCGAAAAGATCCGTCCCTTTGAACCTTCGCGTGTAGTTCTTTCCAAATGTTGTAAAATGAGGCACGTTGTCCGTCAGGTCCAGCCCAAGAAACCATCTGTATGCCACATTGACTTCAATATCTCTGATCGTCTGTCGCATACTGCGTATCCCATACAGATATTGTATTATCGGGATCTTGATCAATGTGACCGGATCGATGCTCGGCCTTCCCGTTTCGTGACTGTACCTGTCTTTAACAATATCGTAAATAAAACTCCAATCGATCGCTTCCTCGATCTTGCGAAGCAAATGATCCTTCGGTACAAGATCATCTATGCAGACAACCTGCATTTGCTTCCTTTCCTTTGTCCCTTTAGTTATCACTGCAGCTGCTCCTTAACTTACTGCCTTATTATACCATTTTTTATAATACATCCTATCAAGAAAAAAAGACAAAACCCACGAGATGCCTGCGAGCTTTGTCTTCAGTCTGAACACATCTTAATGATGTGTTCTTTTCTTTTTGTATTCTATTAGCATTGTCAAAACAATTTTATCGCCGAATAATCATATTAAGCTCTTCTATTTCTTTACTCTCAATAGACCCTTAACCACTGAGCTGAAAATTTCCATCTGTTCGTCATCGAGTTTTTCAATTAATGTAACAAGTCTTTTGTTCCCTACCGGGTCATTAACCTCCTGATCAAAGAACTCCTTTGCTGATATGTTTAGATAATCACAGATATAGAAGAAACTTTGCCGTC
>SFGN01000287.1 GCA_004556565.1 Lachnospiraceae bacterium
AAAATCCCTGTTAAAAACGTATGTTCTTTGATTTTTCGCCTTTCAGCATAGTATTTTTTCAAAGTGCACTTTCGTACCATACATTTTATTTCATTTGACGTTCCCGAATAAACTTGGTTATGAAGGAGTCGGGGTGTTGAAGTAAAAGATGATTTATTTGCCAGCCCATATACCATCTGACTCTGGCTTCGCTGACTCTGCTTTTGGATTTGGTTCTGGTATAAAAAAGAGTACTGAGATCACCTTCTGTGGCTTCCTGTACAGCCAAAAGCTGCAGGATACCAAATGCGATACAGCTGATCTGTACAAAAACTTCTATGGACTGAACTTTTTCAATGATCTTTCTTTGTGCTTTGAGGTCTGTCACTTTCTGCAGTGCATCCGGTGCTTCCTTTTTCTTGAAGTGGTTCAGCTTTTCAAGGGTTTTTGTCCAGAAATGATAACAGAATGCCCCTGTCTGCTGTTTCATTTCGCGAAAGCAGTTCTCTATGCAGAACCGCCTGGAATACAGCTCTATGATCTGTACTGCCGTCGGGGTAAGATCTGTACTGACCAGGATACTTCTCTGGCCGTCATATTCCACAAGCACAAACCGGAGCTTCTGATAGAGTTTCTGTCCCCAGAGCAGATCCATGCATTTATATCGGACAGACTGGTTTCTTCCATATATAGAAACAAAGGCTTCCGGAAAGGAATCAGGATCTTCTGTAAACTGTTTCCAGAGATAGACCGTATCGCCTTTCTTTTTAGGACGGCCACGTTTCTTTATTGGTTCAGCAACCGGTTCCTCATATGCGATACAGTTGCGTTTCGCTTTGGTAACAAGTTCAAGCCGTTTCCCTTTTGTACCTGCATTGAATGGCTTTCCGTACTGACCGTGCTCCCTTCCCATCCAGCCGCAGACTGCAATCCGTCCTGGATATTTATTTTCAGCGGAATGCAGAAAAACCGGTTGGATTTTGAGATTACTGCACCAACGGCACCAAAAAGATGCCCAAAGATATACTCACCTTTGGAAGAGTCTTCGGAATCCTGATGAAGTTTCTTAACTCCGGGCATATGGTAAGCCTCTTTTGACTGCTTGACCCCGTCACCAATCAGAACGGTTTTCCCATCAACCTGATAAAGCAGTCCTGAACCCCGGACAACTTCACACCATCTTTGTCGGATTGCCGACAGCTGATAAGCCTTGGAACGGAAGAAATGAAGCATAGTTTCATAACAATTTCCATCAAGACTAAGAGCACGAATGACAGAAGTTACGCCAAGGTGATCGTATCGAACCATAAAACCAATAACAAGGATCACAAACCATTGATAGGTAGCCTTCCGGTGGAATAAATTCCGGAAATCATCCAGAACTTTTTCAATCAGATGAAATCTCGTAAAATCATTTGTCTGTGTTGCAGCTTTATTATTTACACTCCTGCAAATGAATGATATAATCTGTATACATAAGTATTCTCCTTTGTGTAAGTATTGATTGGTTTTGGTGATTTCATTATAGCACACATCGGTGGATGCTTATATGTTTATTTAGAACTTTTCACTCTCAAGTAGGCTTAAAAAGGAGGAAAATTATATGAATTCTAAAAAAAATAATAGTAAAATTTCCATTATTGGAGGAATTATTGCAATCGTTTGTGGTCTGATTGCTTTGTTAGGAAGAGTGCTCAGCGCAGATATGTCAAATATTTCTGTGGATGTCATTCTTATTGTAGTTGGATGCATTCTGATTATTTCCGGAATTATTCAGAAAAAAAAGAACGGTTAATATCGGTCAAGTATAATCAATCAAATACAAAATATGTTTTAAGGAGATTTTATTTATGTCAACTTGAGAGCGAAAAGTTCTTGTAATCTTCTCACAGTTTGAAAGCACAAAAAATCCCTGTTAAAAATTTATGTTCTTTGATTTTTTGTCTTTCAGTATAGTATTTTTTCAAAGTGCACTTTCTTATCATGCATTTTACTTCATTTGACGTTCCCGAATAAACTCTGATATGAAGGAATCAGGGTTCTGAATCTGTATACATAAGCATTCTCCTTTGTGTGTTTGTTAATGGTTTTGGTGATTTCATTATAGCACACATCGGTGGATGCTTATAGTTTATTTAGAACTTTTCACTCTCAAGAAATCGAAAAGGAAATATAAAAATGAGTAAATGGGTATGTAGTATTTGTGGTTATGTGCATGAAGGAGAGGCAGCACCGGAGCAGTGTCCATTATGTAAGCAGCCTGCATCTGTTTTCAAGAAGGTGGAAGAGTCGCCTGTAAAGAGTAAGTATGCTGGAACAAAGACAGAGAAGAATCTTTGGTAAGCGTTCGCAGGGGAATCTCAGGCCAGAAATAAATACACTTATTTTGCTTCCGTAGCAAAGAAGGCCGGATATGAGCAAATTGCAGCATTATTCCTGCAGACAGCTGACAATGAGAAGGAGCATGCAAAACTCTGGTTTAAGGCGCTTGGTGAACTT
>SFGN01000288.1 GCA_004556565.1 Lachnospiraceae bacterium
TGCTCCACGGTCAGGCCGCACGATGCCAGCCAGCGGCGGCTTTCCTCACTCACCCGGTCAGCCAGGATTTCACTTTCCAGCCGGTCGAGCATCTGCACCGTGCCGGCGGGAATCCCCCACTGTGCATAGGCAACTCACGCTATGAACGCTTCAGCTTATCAATAGCGGAAGTTATAATTTCATTGTCATCAAACTTGTACAACATAGTATCTAAAACAGGAAGTAGCGTTTTATCACCTAATTCACCCGCAGCTTCAATGATATCATCATAAACAGTATTTTTTTTTAACTCATCGCATAAAACAGATAAAACCCTTTTATCTTTTCTGTAGGAAAGTCCGATTATTGCTTCAATACGGACTTCCTCATTTTTATCCTGAAGCATCTCCACAAAACAATCCCTAATATCACTATTATCATATTTATTGATATTTATTGCAAATGCGGCCCAGTTTCTGACATCTCCATTTGGATCTTTTAACAGATTAATCAATAGTGGAATTGTTGCTTTATCATTGATAACAGAAATAGCAAATGCTGTAGCACGTCTGACATTAGTCGATTTATCAAAAGCAGTAATTTGAGATTGTTCTACTATTTTAGGTGAATAAATTGGGTTTTTCTTGCATCGCTGAGCTGCCGTAGCTCGAACGCAAGCGCTCTTATCATTCAATGCCATATTGTTCAAAATATTAAAAACATTATCTTCGCATTTTTTGCAAATTTTTATTTGCCCGAGTATAAATGCTCCGATATCTCTACGGATATAATTTTTATCAGAGCAGAACTCAATTGCCAATCTAACAGCGTCTTGCCCACCTCTTAACTGTAATACTCTGGCAGATGAAATCCTTTTCAAGGAATTGTGATCATCAAGTAAGCGAAATAATTCATCATCATTTAGTTTCTTACATTGATTATATAAACCATACTCTTTACTTGCCTTTCTTTTCTGGTATGTATTTGACATTGCAGGAACCTCCATAAAGGCTATCTTTTTCTATCGTTTGACTGTCTGGAGTCCTCCACCTACTCTGCCATCAGCGCACACGATGTTTGATTATCCTTACATACTTATTTTCCGTGGCCAAAATTCAGAATTCTCCCATCATTTTTGCCTATTTCTATAATAAAAACCCCACCAGCAATTTGGTCTGAGTGAATGGTACCTTCAACAACCCAACTTGTTGTTAACTCAGTGATTTCGTATGGTTTTTCTTCTTCTGCGGCATCCTGTCCATAACGATTCTTAACATATATCTCAGCTAATTCCAATGCTATAGCTTTATTTTTAACCAAATTTCTAACGGTATATTTACCTTCACTTTCATACTTGCGCATTATTTTAATATTATTATTACACTGCGCCCATGTGTTGTATGTAAAAACAAACAAAGATACAATGACACAGTTCCTAAACAATATTTTTTTACATATTACCATGAACTCTGCAGACATTAGGTAATCCTTTTCTGTTTGTTATTTCCTTCCCGTGGTTATCTATTGCTTTAAAATTACCACTGGGCGTACCTAAATAAAATGACTTGATATTGTTATCTTTACTTTTAACTATTTTCTCATCTTTACCTGAAAATATTTCGTCCCAATATTCTCCATGACTATCTGCACCATGAGTATGATAAGCTGATACTTTCTCAGTACCATTAGGGCAAGGGCTATTGAATGGATATGATCCTTTTCTTTCTCCTCGGTTAGGTGCTGTTGAGAAATATCTGCCACTATTATCCTTACATATTAAACCAGCGAACTCTTTATCTTCGCAAATAGATTGGCTATTTATTTTATTTAAGGCGTCATATGCGGTGCTATCTATAGAATCAAATTTATCTGGACCTATCATAGCGGATAGTGTGCCGCAAAGACCATTAGTACATGCCCCCGATTTTGCATCCTCCCACATAGATAAACCCAGGGGGTCGATGTCTGATATCGGATTCAATTGATATCCATACAGGTTCCATCCCCCCTTCAGTCCAATCGGATCCTGAGTGATATATCGCCCCTGCAGCGGGTCATAATAGCGGTGGCGGTTGTAATACAGGCCGGACTCCTCATCATACTGCTGCCCCGGCAGCCGGATAAGCTGCTGCAGCTGACCATTCTGTTGTCCCTTCCTTGCTGATAAGGGCCAGCGGCAGGCCGCGATGGTCGCAGTGGTACAGGTGGATTTTTCGCGCCGGCGTGTACACCGGGTCCATCTGGTTTTGCATCTGCTCCACAGTCAGGCCGCACGATGCCAGCCAGCGGCGGCTTTCCTCACTCACCCGGTCAGCCAGGATTTCACTTTCCAGCCGGTCGAGCATCTGCACCAGCACCGGC
>SFGN01000289.1 GCA_004556565.1 Lachnospiraceae bacterium
CCTTATTTATATTTTATTATATGTTGGACATATTGTCTTTAAGGGCTTTAAAATAAAGATTTTCTTTGTAGTTCCTAAAAGTACAAGAGCAAAGTTCAGGTAGTTTAAGAAGCCAAAGCTTTGTTCTTTCCGCCCCTGAAATAAATGTCTTCCCAACCGCATTAACAATGTTAACGCAGGATTCCGTTCAATTCCCGTCTGATTCTTATTTGATCCTTGGCTGATTTCTGCTCAATTTCCATTCACTCCCCGTCTGATTTTCGTTTAATTTCCGTTCACTCTCCATTTGATTCCGGTCCAATCCTCGCCTGATTCCTACCGACTTTTCAGTTTAACCCTGTTTGACTACCATCTGACTCTTATCTGACTTCCGTTTGATTCCCGTTCAATCCTTGTCACAATCCCGTCGTATTTTCTGTTTACCTCCCGTTAAATTCCCTATTTTCTCCTCAATTTCCTCCCGCAAACACTTCTCCTTCTCCCTTTCTCGGCAAATCCCCTTTTCCCTCTCCCCGATAAATTTCCCCTATATAATATAATAATGTGTATCTTTCCTTCCCCGGCCTTTCCCTTTTCCATAATCAATTATCAGAACCTTCCTCTCCCTCAGCCCTTTACGTTTTTATTCAAAATATTTTCAAAAAAATCCCCTTTTATATTTGTCTCTTATCTCCTAATGCCTTACTTTTGCATCCGCTTTCCAAGAGACGGACAGCATTTAATTTTGACATGTTGCAACGGCGTAGGATCTGCCTTACAGAATAACAAAAATAATTTTCTTTTTATTTGGATCATTATTATAAAAGTCGTTATTTTTGCAGTCCGATTCGCAGAGCGAGGGTCTTTGTCCGACACTTCTTTCCCTTTCGCACAGAGAGGCTTGGAAATAAAAGACGGGCATTGAAAAAAAACTTCCCAAAACATTTGGCAGTTTAAAATAAACCCCTTACCTTTGCACCCGCTTTTGAAACGAAGCAGAATTTTAAAAAAGAAGAGTTCTTTGAAACATTGATAAACAATACAAGTAGTACAAGTCAAATTTAGAACCGTCAATACTTATTATATAGGTATGTAAAAAATGACCGTCAATAAATTTTCGACATCCTGAACAGAGCTAATATTTTCCCTTATTGGGATATATAACAATACTTTTACAATGAAGAGTTTGATCCTGGCTCAGGATGAACGCTAGCTACAGGCTTAACACATGCAAGTCGAGGGGCATCAGGAAGAAAGCTTGCTTTCTTTGCTGGCGACCGGCGCACGGGTGAGTAACACGTATCCAACCTGCCCTTTACTCGGGGATAGCCTTTCGAAAGAAAGATTAATACCCGATAGCATAATGATTCCGCATGGTTTCATTATTAAAGGATTCCGGTAAAGGATGGGGATGCGTTCCATTAGGTTGTTGGTGGGGTAACGGCCCACCAAGCCTTCGATGGATAGGGGTTCTGAGAGGAAGGTCCCCCACATTGGAACTGAGACACGGTCCAAACTCCTACGGGAGGCAGCAGTGAGGAATATTGGTCAATGGTGAAGGATGAAGGCTCTATGGGTCGTAAACTTCTTTTATATAAGAATAAAGTGCAGTATGTATACTGTTTTGTATGTATTATATGAATAAGGATCGGCTAACTCCGTGCCAGCAGCCGCGGTAATACGGAGGATCCGAGCGTTATCCGGATTTATTGGGTTTAAAGGGAGCGTAGGTGGGGACTGGTAAGTCAGTTGTGAAAGTTTGCGGCTCAACCGTAAAATTGCAGTTGATACTGTCAGTCTTGAGTACAGTAGAGGTGGGCGGAATTCGTGGTGTAGCGGTGAAATGCTTAGATATCACGAAGAACTCCGATTGCGAAGGCAGCTCACTGGACTGCAACTGACACTGATGCTCGAAAGTGTGGGTATCAAACAGGATTAGATACCCTGGTAGTCCACACAGTAAACGATGAATACTCGCTGTTTGCGATATACAGTAAGCGGCCAAGCGAAAGCATTAAGTATTCCACCTGGGGAGTACGCCGGCAACGGTGAAACTCAAAGGAATTGACGGGGGCCCGCACAAGCGGAGGAACATGTGGTTTAATTCGATGATAATCACCGCTGTGAAGGTGCTGCATGGTTGTCGTCAGCTCGTGCCGTGAGGTGTCGGCTTAAGTGCCATAACGAGCGCAACCCTTATCTTTAGTTACTAACAGGTCATGCTGAGGACTCTAGAGAGACTGCCGTCGTAAGATGTGAGGAAGGTGGGGATGACGTCAAATCAGCACGGCCCTTACGTCCGGGGCTACACACGTGTTACAATGGGGGGTACAGAAGGCAGCTA
>SFGN01000066.1 GCA_004556565.1 Lachnospiraceae bacterium
GCAGTGAGCTGCCTCCTGTCCTCCGCAGATGCGGTAGTTTCCCCCGGTGATGTGCAGCGGTTTCCCGTGGACAAGACACGCTGCAATCTTGCGCCGTGCGCTTTCGTAAATCTCCTGCACGGTAGAGCGGGAAATGTCCATTTGCGCGGCACACCGCTCGTGGGTTTGCCGCTCCAGGTCAACCAGCCGAATGACCTCGTACTCGTCCAGCGTCAGCAGGATCGGCTCGGTGTCCTCGCATCCGTTGGGGCAGAAGGTATCAACTTGTGGTGCACCACAAATCCGACGGCACCGTGGCGGTCTTGGCATGGGCACATCCTCCTTTGTTTCCGGTATATACCGATTATACAACGTGATTAGAGAATTGTCAATAAGAAGTGAGCGTTTTACCGCCCTGGAATTTGAAGGTCATCCGTCCGTCGGCGTGGACGGTTATCGTGTCGATAATGGTGAGCCAGAGCTTTTCGTCAAACTCGGTGAGGGTATCCAATTCCTGCACCTCAAACATAAACGCTCCGATGGCTTCTGCCTGGGCTTCCCGTGCAGCTTTTGTAGTGCGGAGCTGTTCGAGCCGTGCCTTGGCTTTTTCATACCGCTCTACAAACCCATTGTACCTGGCGGCGTATTCTTCCTGGTTCTGTGCCGTCCGTGAATTTTCCGCAATGCAACGCTTTGTCAGTTCGGTCACCACATCGATCTCCTCAAGCAGGCTCTCGATTTCTGTATCAATGCCTGTACAGTCTGTCAGGGTGGCTTGCATCAATCGGCAATACCAAGCTCATCAAGCGTACCAGCCTCTGAGAGAAGGTCGAGTACGCTCAGCACTTTGTTTCTTTCATTCTTTGAAAAATCAATCCATCCAAGCGGCATTTTTTTCACCCTACTTTGACTTATCTTTGCGGAAAACGAGCCAGCATAGAACGCAATTCTTCAGCTATCTCTTCTGCGCTCTCCTTAGTGATAACTTCGGACACCTTATGGCTCGTCCACGACGTTTTGTTTGCTTCGTAGACAAACTCCATGCCCAACAGTATCTTTCCATCTGTGCTTGCAATTGCAAACTTCAAATATGGTTCCATGAAATCAGAAATATATAGTGATTCCTTATCTGCAATAACCTCAGATAGCCCATCAATAAGCTCTTCCAGTTCATAAGTCAAAAGGCAGGCATCCTTGTATTCTTCCACTTCATTCTGATTAGAATATTGAATAGCAACTTCGAGCCAGTTTGCGTCGTAATCGTACCCTTTTTCCTGGGACTTATGCTCAGGATACTGATAATCATCAAACAATTTGGGTCGTAGAAATAACAGCAAAACGATTCGTCCATCACAAGCTACATTCCGTCTTTATCCCGCCCTATAGCCTTGTACAAGGAGTCATAATTCAAATCGAAGAGTTCGCCGTCATATGCATGGGTGACGCATTTCACGATTGCCTCATAATCGTTCAGAAGATTGTCTTCATCTGAGATCACAGTAAAATCTTCAAACTTGTTGAAATCAGTAACGCGGCCATCATTTCCACGAACATGAAGGCTATCTCGTTCACCTTCCCAATACTCAAGGAAAAACGCCTCATAGCACTTTCCATGAGAAAACTTTTCATTCGAAGGTCCATTATATCGAACTGTTGCGGGCTTCATTATTTTGCTCATATTCATCCTGGCACGTAGCCAATTCTATTGACTCCGATCACGCCGCGTCGCAAAACCGTAATATCAATAGTCTCATAATCTGTCTTGTTGATATCTGTTGTGCGGGCATGTGCTCTGGGAATCTCTACTCTATCTATCTGCGTTCTTGGAATAGGAATAGTCTCCACGCCAAGTTCGTTCATTACTTCTTCTGGTAATTCGTAGTTTTGCTCCACCAAGCCAAAACAAGTAAAGCCGGTATCCACGCAGAAAGAAATCAGCTTCTTCTTGCCAATATTGTAAAGCACACAGAAAGAGGTACCTATAAGACTACCCAGCAAATAACCCACAACAGGTAATTCAAATCCAAGAGACTGCCCAATAATGCCTCCAATATGTGCTCCGATAAGATACCCTCCCGAAACTACGACCGTATCGACAAATGCAGATCCCATCTGTTTTGTCGTCATCTTGCCAGCGGCAACAAGAATACTATTTTTGACCGTCTGCATTACAAGGGCAACAACTGTTCCGAGGACAGTAGGATTGATTCCTTTGAAAGCTTCGCCAAGAGCTCCGGCATCACACATTATTTTGAGAGAAGACGAAACGGAACCGCGCAGAAAACCTTCTGCTCCAGCGGATATCCCTTTTGTGCCCATCTTTTTAATCTGTTGAACATCGAGTTCCCCATGCTTAATAAGGAAATCGATTGCTTTATATATTTCAGGCGCAAGTTGAACAGCAACCGTTACCGCCGCAGCAGTATATCCGGC
Organism: Lachnospiraceae bacterium; assembly: GCA_004556565.1. Taxonomy (GTDB): domain Bacteria; phylum Bacillota; class Clostridia; order Lachnospirales; family Lachnospiraceae; genus Schaedlerella. The sequence continues at coordinate 2,413 of SFGN01000066.1, forward strand.
TTTTAATGCCTGTTTCAGCAGATACTCTGTTTTAATTGCACTCTCAACATACACGCCATGTTCTTCAGCGTTAAAAGACTTATCCTTGCTCTCCTTTGCAATTTCCTCAAGCTCTTTTCTGGATGCGCTTCTTGAGCTGATACCTTCCTCATTCTTTATTGTGTCCGTCAACTCAGTTTCCGTTTCAGCATAGGCTTCTGAGACTTCACTTCGTATTGGTTGATTTCTCAAAGCTTCTCTATGTGCTGCGGCTCTGGCGTCTGTAAGTTGATCGGAGGGAACAAGCCGTCCTTGTCCTTTATAGCTGGCATTTCCTGTTTTCGGCGTAAAACGTGCTTGAGCCTTAGCTGTTTTTTCGGCTGTGACATACGATTTTGCGCTATATGCTTTTCCAGAATCCAACTGGATATCAACAGAGTCTTTAGCTGTGCTATGTAACACCGCTGCTCTGTCAGCAGAGTCTGCTGCAACGGCATCAACATTGAAAGTGCCGGAACCCCATTCTTCAAGCATATATCCTTGGAGCTGGCCTATTCCCAGATTTCTATATTGGTGATTATTGATATTATCTTCGAGCTGCTTTATAGCTTGTTCAATGGCATCAACATATGAAGCTCCCATGTTTGCAGCAACATCAGCACCTAATATCTCAGTGGCAAATGCCCAGCCTTGCTGCACAGCACTATTCTTCTGCATTTGCGGCCTCCTTACTGATTCATAAACTTTTCGAGCCCGTCATTATAAAGATGAACTACACCATAGAACAGCATCTGGCGCTTCATCAAGTTCTTATCTCTGAACAGCTCCTCTGATTTAGCAGCCACATGGCTACCCATTTTCCCGATAGCGTCTGCACCATTCTTCAAAGCTTTCTTTGTGGCACTGAGGATAGCAAACGGCTTATGTTTTTTCTCATTTTCGACCTGCTCAGATTTCTCGCCAGTGATTTCCTCTTCTATTTCCTCGCTGATGTCCTCGTCAGTTCCTGTGATTGCTATATTATCTTTTAATGTTTTCAAAAAGTCAGGGACCGGCAGATCTGAAAGTTTTTCAAGGAAAGCATCATATCCTTCACGATTAGTGAGCGCCTTTGGCTCAACATATAAAACAGCCTGATTGCCTGCCCATCCGTATTTAACTCCGGAGTCATCAAATTTCACATCAATAACCGGAATGAGCTTGTCAGTACCTTTAACATCGCCAAGGAACAAAATTTTACCGGAGATATTGCCTGCTTTCTTGTTTCCGAGCCAAACCTTTTCTGTCCAGGAGACGATATTGATTGAATCATCTCTCGTCCCGATCACATCATTATCCATGTCATCGTGAGTCTCAACCATTTTCTTAAGCTGATTCATCAGAAGCTCGTCTTTATAGACAACGATCAGTGTTTTTTTAGTCTCAAACATATATGCCTCCTGTTTCATTCATTTGTGGGTGTGTCTTTAGGATTATGGCAATAATCGTAATACCAGCACTCATACGGATGCGAGCATTGGAAACCTGGCTCGACATCTACTTCATTCGGCTCCTTTTGCATTCGGTTCAGATCCCATATGTTATCATTAACCCATTTTGCATAGCTCTTTGCTTTTTCTGTTACATCATTAATCTCAAACGGGTCATCTTCTATAGGTCCATGAGTAACAATGAAGATTCTTCCGATATTGAGTTTGCACCTGTTCATAATGTAATACTGAAAACCAGCGTCCCGTACAAACTGATCGTAAACGTCCGGAGCGTTCTTGACTTCATAAAAATCATATCCATCACCGGTCTTCCTGAGAATATCAACAGCGCAGTAGTTGCTGTAGTAACTAAACGCTGCTTCACAGATCACAGGGGTTCCTTTTTCCAGGTGTTCTGCGGTCTTTGCAACCATTGCTTGCTTATCGGGAATGGTCGTACCCGGCCTATAGACCGTCATCTCCTCAAATTCGCCGAACATCGCCATTGCACGATCCCCAAAATCATTTCCGGCATCAAGTCTTTTCTGTATTTCCGGAGGTATGACTTTCAAATCGGGTTTATGCTTGTCCAGCCAAAGCATCTTTCGGCACTGCATCCCTCGCATGAAATCAGTTTTTGTGATACCCATTTACTGTCCTCACTTTGTAGAAGGATTAGATTTATAAAACGGACTTAGGTTAATAAAGAGTGATCTAAGTTTTTCTGGGTCATCGCAGCTCTTGAACAAATATTCAAGAAGCTCCTCCTGTCTTGCCTGCCCAAGAGTAAGGCGGTACATTGAAAGAATTTTGATCAGTCGCTCATAGGCAAGACCGTCCCGGCTAAAAGGATACATCGGAACTTGACGTTCTATTTTGATCATATCGTCAGTCTCTCGGAGACCCCAATAGGGTATTAGATCGGACGAGCCGTCAGTCTTCTCAGATTTTGCAGCTACTTCAAACATTTCATCCCAAATATCTTTAGTGAAATGAATATTGCCGTATCTCTTTGCGATATTTTGGCGGATAGCCAAGCATTCAAACCTATTGATGCGGCCTTCTCTCTGTTCCAGGTCAATGGGGTTGGACGGGAGATTCCAATGAACAATCTTCCTGCAGTAGTTATGGAAGTCAAGGCCCTCCTGCCCAATGGATGTGGTCGCCAGCACAAAAGGTCTGAACGGAGAATTAAAGGCGTTTCTGATTGTCTTCTTTCTATCTGCATTACTGTGCCTTTTTGATCGCTTCTGCTGCCTCAAGGACAAGATGGGCATATTCTTCCTTAACGTCTTCAGGAGCCCTAATAGCCACATGGCCACCGAAGCCGAAGACCCAGCTATAAAAGACCGGGCCAGTCGCGGTTGTAACAATCGCGCGGAAAGACTTCATATCATTTGCAAGAACCTTCACGTCTTTGCCAAACTTATCAATGATGGCATCCATCAGGTCATTTTCGCAGACGAGTTCTATCTGTTTTCTATCACCGTTATACATGCGGAACATAGAGTTCAGGTAGATATTCAAATCAAAGTCTTTCGGAGGCTGAACAGCATCATCGTTAAGTATGATCGGACAACGCACAATGCGGTCGACGCGGAAGTTGCCAATACCTTTGTGTTTTTCGGAGTATCCAACTACATAGTAATAATCGCCGTTCCAGATTAACTTGTAAGGGCTGAACACATACGTATAGCCATCGTATTTCAGTTTCTGCTCCTTGCGAACATTGTAGGTAAAATACTGAAACGAGACTTTCTTACTTGCGTTAATAGCATCGTTCAATGCTTCCATGATGTAGTAAATCTTCTCGTTATCAGCCTTGATGCGATTCTCAACATCAACATTCCGAATTAGCTTATCTGTGTTGTAATGGCTGGTTAGTGAACCAAGCTTTTCAACCAATGCTGCGCTCTTTTCCTTCGGAATAAAACGTGCTGATTCAACTGCGTCAATCAGAGTCTTGAGTTCTGGAAGATCAAACCGCCGTCCTATAAGGGAAAACCTTTTCTGTGTCGAAGGGACAACCTCAATTTCAACACCAAGCTCTTGAAGAACTTTGATATCATCTCCGACCGTTCCTCGAGAAGTAGAAATACCATATTCTTTTTTGAGCTGCTCCATAATTTGCGCAAGAGTCAGATAGTGTTCTTCATCCGTCTGCTCATATAAGAGCTTTGCAACATAGAAAGGCCGCAGCTTTGCTTTTATATCCATGAGTTCACCCCATCACTTTGCCATTCTTATCATTAAGAGGCTTCCGTTCTCTTTAAGCCATTTGTCCCATTTCCAATAATCCGGGAACATCCGCAACACTTCGGCGTAGAATTTATCAGAATGGTTCATCTCCTTGCGATGACAAAGCTCATGAACCACAACACTATCCAACACCTCCGGAGGTGTAAGCATCAGTAGGCAGTTGAAATTGAGATTGCCTTTGCCGCTGCAACTCCCCCACTTGGACCTCTGGTTCCGTATGGTAATCCGGCCATAGGTGACACCAACCTTCGGAGCGTAGTATTTCACTCTTTCTGGGATGACCTTGAGGGCCTGATCTGCAAGAGCCCGGATTTCATCCATGCTCAGAGGTTCGACCGAATCCGCATTCTTCTGTTGCTCTTCAATCTTGTTAAGGTGCTTTTCGATCCAGTTCTTATGCTGGAATATAAACATATTGATCTCGGCATCAGTGGCCTGCAAAGGGGCTCGGATGATAAGCCCCTCTGTATTCACTTCAAGCCCCAAAGACTTCCGGTTGCTACGGATGATTTTACAGTTCATACTCAGCTTTTCCTCAAGCTCTTATAAAGCTCCTTGGCCATCTCGTCCTGAACCTTCTGATAGAAGTCGGGATCGTTGAACAGCTTTTGGAATGCTTCGTTGTTATCCAGGAAGCACTGAGTAACAATGTCCTTGAACTTATCCGGGAAGAGAGATTCCACGAACATCTCGGTAGAATTGTCTTTTGCGTACTTCTTGAACTTCTTTACGTCAGAGTCCTTCATAAACATCTGATAGATGCCCTCAATGATAACTCTGTCGGCATCGGTAAACTTGCCCTCGAACCGCTCGTTCACCTTGTCGATGATGTTTTGCAAAGTGTCTTGCTTCTTGTTGGGCTTCTTCGGAGCAAGGGAACCACCAGGAACATAGACTGGAGGTTTCTCATCGAGCGTAATAGCTCCATTGAAGGTTTCGGTCAGAGAGGCATACTCCAGCTTGATTTTGTCTTCGATATCAACGATCTCAACACGGCCACGCGGCAAGAGCCGAATAAGGTTGTTCGTGTACTGGAACTCGTTGAAGAGCTCCTTGTCATGTAGCCGCACAAGCTGCGTGATGTACGAATACGCCCCGTTAAACTTGCGGATGTAATCCCGCACCGTGTACTGGTCGTCATCGCTAAGCTCCTTGTAGCGCTCCACAACAGGACGCAGAAGTCCGGCCAAGCGCCCAATGGATGCTTCACTTTGAGTCGGACCTCCGTGCTTTGCCATGAAGTCAATAAAGGCCTGAACGTCCTCAAAGTTGTAAAGCATGAACTCAGCGATTTTTGCGCGGAGGTCGTAAACACGGTTTATGTCCGAATCGCCCATCATGGTGGTTGTCTCATAGTAAGGCAGGAATGCTTTCTTAATATCCTCTTCGGTGTTCTCGAAATCCAGCACAAAAGTGCTGTTCTTGCCGCCGGTGGTCCTATTCAAGCGGGAAAGCGTTTGGACGGCGGTAATATCCTTCAGCTTCTTGTCCACATACATGGTGTGAAGCAGCGGCTCATCAAAACCGGTCTGATATTTGTTCGCAACAACAAGGATGTTGTACTGACTGGAATGAAAAGCCTTGCGGAACTTTTTATCGGTGGTGATGTACTTGCCATCCTCATCCACATTCATAGTGGCCTCGGTGTAGGGCTTCTCGGAGGGAAGATCCTCAAGGGAAATCTCGCCGGAGAAAGCAATCATCACATCGGTTCCCTTAGTCTCTTCGGGGTGATCTTTCAGATACTGCTTGATGGCGAAGTAATAGCGTACCGCATTCGCGCGGCTGTCGGCCACGACCATTGCCTTGCCCTTGCCGCCGATCTGATACCGGCAGTTGTCAAGGAAGTTGGTCATTATCATTTCGGTTTTCTGAGTGATGGTATAGCCGTGCTTCTTGTAGTATTTGAACAGTGCCTTAGAGGTCGGGCCTTCGATCAGCTCCGGGTTATCGTCCGACACCTTGATGAGCTTGAAGGCTTCCTTGATGGTCGTATAATTCTTCAGAACATCGAGGATAAAGCCCTCCTCAATGGCCTGCCGCATGGAATAAACATGGAAGGGGCGGTGAATAATCGTTCCATCAGGGCTCTGCTCGTGAACGCCGAACAGTTCCAGGGATTCACCCTTGGGAGTCGCGGTAAAAGCGAAGAAGGACTGGTTCTCGTGCCTGCCCTGACCAATCACAGCGTTGATATACTCGTCTGTCAGATCTACATCAGATTCGTCGATACCCTCTTCCTCAGCGTAGTTCTTAACAGCTACGCCAATATCAATCAAGCTACGGCGTAGCGTCTTTGCGGATTCGCCGCTCTGTCCCTGGTGGGCCTCATCCACGATGATAGCGAACTTTCTGCCGGAGAACTTTTCAATGTCCTTGTAGGCGAAGAGGAACTTCTGAATGGTGCAGATGATGATACGCTTCTTGTCGTTCAGAGCCTCTGCAAGGTCGCGGGAATGCTTCTTATCATCAATGCACTCCAGCAGGCCGGGAACGTGCTCAAAGCTGTTAATCGTGTCCTGGAGCTGGCTGTCGAGAACAACACGGTTGGTGACGACAATAACGGAGTCAAAGACACTCTCATCCTTGTCGTTATGAAGAGACGCCAACCTATAGGCGATCCAAGCAATAGAGTTTGACTTGCCGGAACCGGCAGAGTGCTCAATCAGATAGTTTGTGCCAGCACCTTTCTCGCGCACGTCGGCAATGACCTTCCGAACCACATCATACTGATGGTAGCGTGGGAAGATCAGCTTTTCCTTAGTGACAGTCTTAGTGACACCGTTCTTTGTCACTTCTTCCTTTTCCTTCACATGGGAGATGAAGCGGTGAAGGATATCTAGAAGAGAGTCGTGCTGGAGGACCTCTTCCCAAACGTAGTATGTATCATACCCGTTTTCGTTGTTGGGGTTGCCCGCACCACCGGTCACACCGGCACCGTTGGAGCCCATGTTGAAAGGCATGAAGTAGGTGGCGTCGTCTTTGAGCCGGGTTGTCATCCATGCCTCATTCAGGTCAACGGCAAAGTAGACCAGGAAACGGTGATCAAGCCGGAAGGCAAACTCCTTGGAGCTGCGATCCTTCTTAAACTGCTTCATGGCGCACCAAACGTCCTGACCCTTGAACTGGTTTTTCAGCTCAATGGCCACAACGGGGATACCGTTCACAGAGAGCACCATGTCTATGGTGTTTGTGCTGCCGGTGGAATACTGGAACTGACGGGTGCAGCCAAGAATATTGGACTGATACAGTTCAATAAGCGTTTCGTTCAGGGCCGACTCCGGCTTAAAGTAGCAAACCTTCAGTTTGACGCCCATATCTGTGATGCCGTTGCGGAGCACATAGATCAAGCCCTGATTGGAGATTGTCTGCTCCAAGCGGGTGTAGAGCTTGTCCGGAGCTTTGTCACCGTAGTATTTGACATACTTCGCCCACTCTTTAGGCTGCGTGTTTGCGATAAACTCACAGAGCACGTCCATATAGATACAGCGCGCGACATCGTGCTGCCGGTTATGTACCCAATTCCCGTCAGCATCCTGCCCAACAAACTGCTGGTAGCCGCCTTTCTCTGAAATTAAGAAAGATTCAATATCCCGTTCAAATCGCTTTTCGCTGGTATCCATAGTAGTACCTTCCCTTCACTGTGATGGACAAATAATAATGACTGTCGCTGGCTATTTGGTCCTTCATCAGACAACAACAATATATGCAGTCTCTAATCTTAGGCAGAGATCGCGCATAGGAAATTAATCCCTTGTTCGACACGTCTCTTAACCTGAACAAGTGCAGAGAAAGCATATCTCCCAGCAGCGCCGTGCGTTCCATCACTTAACACATGGAATAGCTCAAGAATATTGGTGATATCAGCATCGGCAAAATCTGTAACGCTGTCATCAAGTCTTTTTCCGTGCATCAGATACTTGATTTTTTCCTTACGTGTGGCATTTCCTCTATCTGTCTTTGATGCGTTGGGATTAAACTGAAATACCTCAGCGTCAGGTGCTTTGAGTTCTATGAACTCAGTAAAGATTTCTCGGGCGCTTGTACAAAAATGCCGTGCAGCGTCAGGGTTTTGTGGATTAAGAGCATAAACTGCCCCTTTCCACCTGTTCATAAGGTCCTCCGAAACCAAAGACAGCTTATCGCTGATAGCAATATCTGCGATCTCATCTTCTGCCTGTTGGTCGGGTTGATCTCCAAACAGTCGGTTTGTGGCGATCAAGCTATTGGCCTGCTCTTGTTCTACTAAGTCAAGGATATGCTCCTGCTCCGGGGTGATCTCAACCCCCTCATCGTAGTAGTCAACCACTCTGCCATAGCTATTATGCATAGCCGAAACAGAAGACGTGTATTGAATGCGAGTAGTAGATGTGGCCTTCAGTTTTGAAATCTCGCGGTGAATCACCTGGCGATTGTGCTGAACCTGGGAATTGTGCTTTCTAACAGCAGAATTGTAGTTCGATATTGCCTGGTTCAACTCGCGGTTAAACTTCTTGGCCTCCGTATTATACTTACGAACAGCACTATTGTACTGATTGATCGCCTGTTGCGTCTTGCGTTCCGCTTGACGAAGCTTGGATTTCAGTTGCGATGTGCTGATATGTCGTGCCATTAAACAACCTCCTTCTTGCCAGTCACATACTCATAGATAATAGCTTTTTTATAATCATCCAATTTAGATAATTTCTTAGTTTTAATTCCAATAAGCTCATCTATTTTTGCGTGTTTATCACGTATATATTGAACTATTGAAGCCTGCGTTTCCAAGTCTGGTATCGGAAGCCATAAGTTTCTAAGGTTTTCTTGGTTCAACTTCGGTTGCGCAGAACCAGTTATATAAGGATTGATGTCAAGCCCCTCCAAAGCATAGAAGAGATAATAAAAATCTATGTCTGCTTTGGGTTTCAGGATATGTGCGTGATTATTTATCCAAGCCTTACCGTTTACCTCGTACATTAGAGGGAGATTGCGCATCCGAAGGTTAGCACCATCCTCACCGATAAGCATAACATGATCGTCGATTGTATATCCGTCGATCTTATCTATCACGCCAGAGGCACCATAGTAATCATAAAGAACATCTGCATCCTGGTTTCGCTGATCCGCTGTAATAGGTTTTCTATACTCATCGAGAATAAGGGCAACATGCTTTAAGCGCATAAGTCGAAACCCAGCGTTAATCGCACCAATCCACTCAACCCCGCTGTCCTTCATCGGAGCATTGGGATCAAGCCCCTTTGTCACAACTTCCGTGATGAGGGACTGTTTATACTGTTTTAGTTTTTCGATCTGTGCTTGCTGATTGGCAATCAGTGCATCGACCTTGCTTACCTTCGCTGCAATTTCATCAACAATCTTTCGTTGCAGTTCAACGGGTGGACATGGAATTGCAATCTTAGCAAAGTTTTCTCTTGGAAGTCTCCATCTCCCAAGATTCGCTGCACCTTGGCCAAATGCGTAGAAGACACGGTTAGAATAGTACATCTGAAACACACGCAAGAAGTATTCTGGAATCTGCGTGTTATCAGTAAGGGTAAAAACACGATAATCAGGGCTGGTAACCCCTTCGTATTGGGAAATATCGACCCATCCTGTCAGCAAGTCCATGTGGTTCATGGCAAAGTCTCCCACATTTACGATCTGATAGTGGGCATATGATGCTGCGTTTTGGCCCTCGTTGGAGGTCGTGTCTTTAATCTTGATCCCTCTTTGAGTGATAGACAATACCTGATCCGGCTCTCTTCCAATTATGTCTTTTTTGATAGTGAAGAGATTTCCGATGGCTTTAATATCAAATCGGCTATCAATGTCACCAAGCCAAGCAACACCGCTATCCTTCATTTCACGCATTGCCGAACAACTCCTTCATCAGTTCGGTTTCCTCTGCCTCCAAGCTTTTTATCTCTTCAAAGACTTCATTAGAGGGGACGGGAGCTACGAATTTATAAAACAGACGGGTGAATGGCACTTCGTAACCGATCTTATCCTTACTGCGGTCGAGATAAGCCGCAGAATTATAAGGTAAGACATTCTTCTCCATGTATTCATCGATATCTTCCTGCAAAGGAATAATCTCGTTGTCGGAGGCACCTTTTACGGGTTGCAATTTACCTTTCTTCAATATGGGTTTTCCCGCCTCATCACAAAGTGCGGTCTCTACCGTGACTTTCGTATAGCCAAAGAAGTCGTTATCACAGACCTTTGACTCAACAAAAAGTCCGTTGTCCTCGAATACCTTATCTTCAAAAGATTCATAAGCCTTGAGAATAAGGCGAATACAGTTATCATCAAGGTCAACGCGCTTATTACCGATGTTCTTTCTCCGCTTCACAAAGCATTTGGAAGCGTCGATGAGCTGCACCTTTCCAGCGCGGCGCATCTCTTTTCCTTTGGTCAGAACCCAAATATATGTAGCGATTCCTGTGTTGTAAAACAGGTCAGTGGGAAGCTGAATAATAGCGTCAACAAGATCTTCCCCAATCACATAACGACGTATCTCAGAAGTGCCGCTCCCTGCATCACCGGTAAAAAGCGAGGACCCGTTCTGAATAATCGCCATGCGTCCTGAGCCTTCCTTGAGCTTCTTTACACCATTGAGCATAAAGAGCATCTGTCCGTCAGAGATAGTAGGGAGACCGGGACCGAAGCGCCCGTCATAACCTTTCTTTGCTTCTGCTTCGACTTCGGTGCGCTCGCGCTTCCAGTCGATGCCAAAGGGTGGATTCGAAATGATATAGTCAAACTCATAGCCGGAGAACTTGTCCTGGCTCAAGGTATCGCCGTACATCATGCCAGAGGCGTTTCCGCCCTTGATAAGCATATCTGACTTGGCGATAGCGTAGGTTTCGGGGTTAAACTCCTGCCCGAAGCAGGTCAACACGGCATCCTCGCTGAGTGCTTGTAGGCGTTCAGTCAGACAGCCCAGCATCTGGGATGTACCCATAGCCATATCGTAGGCAGTCTTAGTGCAGCCGTTTTCCTTGATCTCTTCCTTTTCTGGGGAAATCAAAAGATCGGTCATAAGGTAGATAACGTCGCGGCTGGTGAAGTGAGCTCCTGCTTGCTCGTCGTAGGACTCAGAGAACTTCCGGATCAGCTCTTCAAAGATATAGCCCATATCAGCAGAGGTGATCTTCTTGGGCGACATATCTGCCTTTGCAGAGTTGAACTCCTGAATCATAACGAACAGGACACCGCCCTCCACCATCGTGCCGACAGTATTGGCAAACTCAAAGCGGGAGATAATATCGGCCACATTTGCCGAGAAGCCCTTGAGATAATCGTCGAAGTTGTCCGCAATGTTATCAGGGTCAGCAAGAAGTTTCTGGAAGTCGAACTTGCTGGTGTTGTAAAAGGCATAACCGGAAGTGCGAGTCAGAGCGCCCTCGATAAGCTGCTCATTTGCTCCGGTCGCATCCAGCTTCTTCTTCATTTCGAGAACGGCCTGCTTGGTGGGTGCAAGGGCATCGTCAAAGCGTTTGAGAACGGTCATGGGCAGAATAACCTTCCCGTACTCATGAGGCTTAAACAGGCCCACAAGATGCGTGGCACTCTCCCAAATCAGATTGGCCTTCTCCTGGATATTCGTATTGGTCTGCTTCTGAAGCTCGTTGAACTGCATATATCTCATCCTCCCAATGGTTAGTCTTCTTCGGTTATTTCCATCAGGTCCCCAATATCACAATGGAAGACCTTGCAAAGATTCATCATAACTTCCATGTTGACGGGACGATCATTATTCAGCTTGGTCATGGTGTAAGGAGAGATCCCTGCCGCCTTTGCCAGCTCACTCTTTTTCATCTGGTTGTCTTTCATGCGTCTCCACAGCTTGTCGTAACGAACCTTCATGTAGAACCTCCATACATATAGACTCGCGCCTCAGCGCCTTATTTACAGCAATACATGATGTATTATACCATGAATATTTCAATAATTCAATGTTTCTCGTAAAATTGTTCGTCCGATAGGATTGAGGTGCAAGCATATCGTAGCACCTAAATGACACTACAAAAAAAGAGGGCTGCGCCCGAAGACGCAGCCCGTGTGTTTTCAGGTATCATCGCTTTAATAAGCAGGGATACCATATCCCAGGATTTCGTAGTAGCCTACAGCATAATGGTTTTCGCGGCAGCTATCGCCAGAGTTTCCTTCGACGGTGTAAACAATGCCGTCTTCAACCCGCTCAACGATGCCAGTATGATCGGATTCGCCGTCCTGCGGGCCGGAGTTGCCCTTGTTGTCCCAATCGAAGAAGACGATCATGCCGGGCGAGGGCTCCATGGCGTTATCCGCCCACTGCCCACGCTCCCGGAACCATTGGACACCGTTGACACAGCCCGCGAACTTCGGAATAACGCCGGTGTCGATATAGCCGCATTCGTTTGCGCACCAGCTGACGAAGCAGGCGCACCACTCCACGCGGCTGCCGAAGCCGTACCATGACCAATAGGGCTCTCCGCCCACATTGCCCACCTGAGAAAGC
>SFGN01000290.1 GCA_004556565.1 Lachnospiraceae bacterium
CCCACGGCATATGGAGGGTCCCAGGCTAGGGGTCGAATCAGAACTGTAGCCACTGGCCTACGCCGGAGTCACAGCAACACGGGATCCGAGCCACCTCTGCAATGTACACCATAGCTCGCAGCAACGCCGGATCCTTAACCCACTGAGCAAGGGCAGGGACGGAACCCGCAACCTCATGGTTCCTGGTCGGATTCGTTAACCACTGCGCCACTACGGGAACTCCTCAAAGACTTTCTAATTTCCTTTGTGATTTCTTTGACTGAAGGGAGTGGCACAGTTGGTGTTATCATAAAAGAATGACAAAAAACAGATATGAGAAAATAAAGATTCTAGTAAAAGTGATAATTTCCTATAAATCTATAAATATTTGACTATTGTACATCATTTCTATCTTCTATGTAGCTTTTGTGTTGTTCACACAAGTTTAAAGAATTTGTTTTTTCTGAGGTTTTTTTCTTTCTCCCTTATCTGAGTTACAGTTGTCTGTCTTTTCATTTTTATAGGTTTTTGGTGTGGTGCCCTTTTTGCAGATAATACAGTTTTAACTTCTCTTATTTCTGTGTCTGCCTCCCTTGTGGCTGAAGTTGGTCCAGGGGCTTGCTCTAGGCTTCCTGATGGGAGGGATAGGTGCCTGCCCACTGGTGGATAGGGCTGCGCACCAGCTGGATAGGGCTTTGTCCCTGGGTGAGATTAGACGTGGCTGTGTGCCTGGGCTCTTTAGGCAGCCTGTTTACTGATGGGTGGGCTGTGATCCCACTTGGATTGTTGTTTGGCCTGGGGCTTCTCAGCGCTGATGGGTGGGGTCAGGTTTTCCCAAAATGACCACCTCCAGAGAAACACACGCTGATGGATATTCCCATGAGCTTTGCTTCCAATGTCCTTCCCCACAATGAGCCACAGTCACCCCCTGTTTTCCCGGGAGATCCTCCAAGAACTGCAGTCAGGTCTGACCCATATTCCTATGGAGCCTTTGCTTTGCCCTGGGACCCAGTGCACATGAAAGTCTGTGTGAGTCTTTCGAGAACAGGGTCTCCATTTCCCCCAGTCCCATGGAGCTCCTGCACACAGGCCCCACTGGCCTTCAATGCCAGATGCTCCAGGGGCTCTTTCTCCCAGTGCCTGATCCCTAGGCCTGGGGATTTGATGTGGGGCTCAGAACTCTCACTCCTGTAGGTGAGTCTCTGTGATACAGTTACTTTCCAGTCTGTGGGCTTCCCACCTGGGAGGTGTGGGGTTGTTTATATCATGTAATCGCCCCTCCTACTTCTTGATGTGGCCTCCTATTTGTCTTCTGGAGTAGGATATCTTTTTGAAAGTTTCCAGTCCATTTGGTTGAAGGTTGTTCAGCATTGGGTTTTAATTTTGGTTGAAGGTTGTTCAGCATTTGGTTTTAATTTTGTTGTTTTTAGGAGAGAAGTTGAACTCCAGTCCTTCTATTTGGCCATCTTAATCTCATCTGCAAAATAACTCTTTTCTTGAAGTGTTTGATTCAAATATTCCATTCCTTGGGTTGTCGTTGGATCATCCTGGGCAATGATTAGTCTCCTTGCTTGCAGCTGGCTGCTGTAGCTGCAGGTAGATGACATGACGTGTGGAGTTGTATCCCCAACCCCAGGGGTGGGAGCCAGGCTGCCAGGGAAAACTAAAGAATTTGTCTTGAGAGTGGAAAATTCTAGTGTACAGTAAAGGCAAGTTTGTAACAAGTGCAGGTCATTGTAATCTCCAGAACTAGAAGGCCTTATTGATCAATGGGTGATTTAGAGTCTTGGAAGAAGGCATGGGGGACAAACAGCTTAGGAATACTATGCTATTGTATATTCCTTGGGATAAGCAACTCATTACTTGCCCCAATAAGGGCCTTTTTGATTTGTCAGTACCAGAACCATCTTTATTATATTAGATCTGGGAATATATATATATATGTATATACATATATATATATATATGTATATATATATTATATGGACTTAAAAATAATTCTTAAAATGGACACAACCTTCTTAAGCTTTATCTTCACAGACATCCTTGTTTCTCAAGGTATTGGTGAAGGTATTGACACTGAAGGTGGCAATTACACAGAAGAGAGTAAGGAACTTGCCCTCGTTTTAGCAATAAAATTTTGTTTGCTGGAGAGATATTTATACCTATAATCTGATATATTGCTGTCTGTATGTCTGTCTGTCTATCTATCTATCTATCTATCTATCTATCTATCTATCTATCATTCATCATCATCATCCCATCATCACCTAACTTGGGGTAGCATAGGAGAAAT